>JALQXY010000064.1 GCA_023262945.1 Rickettsiales bacterium
ATTATACCAATTCCCACCTAAAAAAACATATACAAAATAAACAATCTGACCTTATCTTTTTGGCTAAAAATTGCAAAAAGCCTTAAGTCCTATAGGTATAGGACTTGCATTTTTTACAATTTTTATCTCAAAAATATTTTGTCATATTGTTCATTTTTAGATGGGAATTGGTATTATTCTTGATATGCTAAAATATAAAAAATAATTGCCGATTTGATTATTAAAATAGTCGTTAATACTATTTTAATTGATCAATGCCGATTTGATGAGTTAATCGATTATTAATCAATTAATATTATCAAATCTCACCTTAAAACTGGTTGATTTAAAAGGGTTTTTTTGAGTATAACTCATAATTGTCGAAATTTTCAAATAATTTTTAAAATATAAATCACTAATTAATTATGAATTTCATATTTTGGTTTATTGTATTTGCTTTTTTAATTTCTGGAATTTTATTGCCTTGGTTAAATCGAAGTAACATAAATTATCTTAAAAAGGAGGTAAAAAAGCTCAAAGATAATGTTAAATTTCTTTTATCCATAATTGAAAAAGAGGGAATAGATACTTCCGCTATTAAAGTTGAAAGTAACCAAAATAACATCTATAAAAGAGCTGAAATAGATCAGGAAACTATTATTGAGGAAAGTGATATAGATGATGATTTAGAGAGAGATGAATTTGATTCTGAGGCCATAAAAACAGTTGATGTATTAGCAAATAATTCGGGTGATAATTCTACACAAGATTCCAAATCAAAAGTCAGTTTTGAACAGCAATTTGGAGCCCGTTTGCCAGTGTGGATCGGTGGTATTGCTTTGGCTTTGGCAGGATTTTTTTTAATTAAATATTCCATAGAAAATAGTCTTTTAAGTCCAACTGTTAGAGTTATATTGGGTGCTATATTTGGTATTGGGTTACTTTATTCTTCAAAATGGGTAAGAAGTAAACCTGATTTTGCTAATGGCATAAGGATTGCTCAATCTTTAGCAGGTTCAGGAATTGCTGTTCTTTACGTGGTGTTTTTTGCTTCAGCTCGTCTTTATGAAATTATTTCGGTTTTTACAGGTTTTGTTTCAATGGCTTTTGTTACCACTCTTGCTCTTATTCTTTCTTTAAGATATGGAATGCCTATTGCTTTAATGGGAATGGCTGGCGGTTTTCTAACTCCTGCTTTATTAAGCATGGGAGAGGGAAATATTTTTACTCTGTTTATTTATCTATATTTTACTGCATCGGGCTTATTAATAGTTATAAGGAAAACTCAATGGTGGTGGTTATCAATACCAACTATCATTACCTCACTGATATGGGTTATTGTTTGGCTTATAGAAAGTTATAACCCTGGAGATGGTATTTGGCTTGGAATATTCCTTACTGCTATTAGCGCTACAATTGTAATTAGTTCAAAGCAAAAATATGAAGAAGATAGAAATAAATCAAAGAACGGTGTTTTTCAATTAACTTCAATTCTGAATTACCTAGGTCTTGGTGGATCTCTAGTAATGATGGGCATAATTGTTAGAACTACTGGGTTTGGTCTTATGGAATGGGGATTATTTGGCTTTTTAGCACTTTTTGGAATTGGTTTAGCTTATTTTAATGACAAGTTATACGGGTTTATTCCTTGGATTTGTATGGCAGTAAATGCTGTTACTTTATTTTTCTGGAATTCTAATAATGATGTTTTATTTGCAACTACATTAACAATATTTGCCTTTATATATATAGGAAGTAGCTATTTCCTTGCACATAGATCAAAATCCCCTATTTTATGGATTGGACTTGGTTCTATTACCAGCATTTTCTATTATTTACTTGCCTACTTTGAATTACGTGAAACAATCTTATTTGCTAATATACCTCTATTCTGGGGTGTTATAGCGCTTATATTGGCAGCCATAACCATATCTACAATTTTTAAAGTTTACGAATATTTCGCTAAATATGAATATAAAGATCATATTTATGCTATTCTTATAGTAGTTGCTACTACTTTTATTTCTTTAGCGCTCTCTATAGAGCTTGATAAGGAATTTCTTTCAGTGGCATTTGCTACAGAATTATTGGTTATATCATGGATTAATAGCAAAGTTTTCATTAAAGTATTAAGACCAGTTGCTGCAATACTTGCTGTTATATTTGCTTTACTGATATTGCCTCAAATTATACTTATGTTACAGCTTGTATTTTACAGTCTTTTTGAGTTTAAGATACGTATACAATCGACAGTTCCAATTGTGCAGTGGCCATTATTCCAACTTGGCATACCAGCAATAATGTTTCTTACCAGCTCCTATATGCTTAAAAAAGAAAAGGATGATAATCTGGTCAAGATATTTGAAGTTACTACAATAACATTAACAGCTATTATGGGTTATTACTTTACTCGTAATGCTATTCATCCAGATCAGAATGTTTTATTTATTAAAGCAGGTTTCTTTGAGCGTGGAATTATAACAAATATTGCCTTTATATATGGTTTAATTTGTCTATATTTAGGTAGAAGATTTAACCGTATAATAGTTTCATATAGTGGTATTGCGCTTTGTGCAGCTGCAATATTACGAATTATTTATTTCGATATAATAATTCATAATCCAATATGGGATGCCCAACAAAGCATTAAAGGTGTAGCAATCCTAAATACTATGTTGATCACATACGGTATTCCACTGATTTGGAGCTATTTAGCTAAAAAGGAATTGATTATTTTAAATAAACAAGAACTAACCAGATATTTAGGGGGTTTTATGTTGATTAGCTTATTTGTTCTTATAAGTTTAAATGTAAGATATATATTTCAGGGAGAATACTTGCATATTGGAATAACAAACAATGCTGAAATATATAGCTATTCTGTTGTTTGGTTAATATTTGGAATAGGATTATTGCTCGGTGGGACTATAAAAAAAGATCGAGTCTTACGCTATGCCTCACTTGGAGTAATTTTATTTACTGTTGGTAAGGTCTTTTTATACGATGCTTCAGAGCTTGAAGGTTTATATAGGGTTTTTTCTTTCTTTGGACTTGGAGTCACATTAATTGGATTAAGTTATTTCTACACCAGATTTGTTTTTAAAGAAAATGACAAGAGTAATTAAAGTATTAGATAAGTATGAAAAAATATTTATTTTCTGATCTAAGAAATAATCAGGATTTATTCTTTAGACCAGTTAGTCGTGATGAAATGAATAACGATAGGAGAATTAGGTTAATGATAGCTAATACTATTTCCCATCTTTATATATACTATAGATAACTAACTCCACAAACACTTTTAATAACCTCAGGATTTAAAGTTTTAACAAACCTATAAACTTTATTTTCCAATTCTGGTAAAGTTTTATAAATCCTATTCTTAATTGTATGATCCTTGATGGGTAACGCTCTTCTAATTGTGTTTTATCTCTATTTTTTCGAAGTGACTAACTGGATATTTTAACCAATTATTTCTTTCGAAATCTTTAATAACTACAAAAACATAAAAAGATGGATTTGGGATTCCCAACTTATATAATCGGAAAGTGCGCGTCGCGGCGATTTGTTTTCTTAATAAGCTTTTATTTCCTTACCTTGTAACATAAATTGAGAACATTGCCGACTTACGCTTTTAGTTGTA
>JALQXY010000003.1 GCA_023262945.1 Rickettsiales bacterium
TTTTTGGCTAAAAATTGCAAAAAGCCTTAAGTCCTATAGGTATAGGACTTGCATTTTTTACAATTTTTATCTCAAAAAATATTTTGTCATATTGTTTATTTTTAGATGGGAATTGGTATAATTATCTTTGTTCAATTAAAAATAGAGTCTAGTATTATCGATTTTCATTAATAATTTCTAGAGCTTTTTTTACTGTTTCGGCTACATTGATATTGCTGTTATCAATTATATTAGAGTCTTTGGCAATTTTTAACGGAGAGTGACTGCGAGTAAAGTCATTATGATCGCGTATTTTTAATTGCTGCAATATTTTATCATAACTAACATCTTCTTTATTTTTTAATTGATCATATCTTCTTTGCGCTCTTATTTTAACGTCGGCTGTGATAAAGAATTTATAATCAGCATTTGGGCATATAACTGTTGTTATATCTCTACCATCTATGACGCAGCCATTGTTGGTTTTGCAAGAATTGCTAACAAAATTTTGTTGCCAATATAATAGCGCCTCTCTTAATTCTGGTTCTTTAGCAATTATCGAAGCTATTTGCCCAACTTCTTCATCAAATAAAATCTGACTCTCGAGATCTTTTTCATTTATATCATTAATAATTTTATCAAGATGTTTAGCAAAATTAAGAGTATCAATATTTTGCTTTATTATTGACAAGGCGCAAGCACGATAAAGCGCGCCACTATTAAGATATGGTAAGTTAAAATGTTTAGCTAATTCTTTGGCTAGAGTGCCTTTTCCTGAGGCCGAAGGTCCATCAATAGCAATAACTAAATTTTTCATAATCTGATTAATAAGTTTTGATTTTGCATAAACTCTTTAGCTTCTTTTATACTATATTCTTTAAAGTGAAAAATTGAAGCCGCCAAAACCGCGCTTGCTCCAGATTTGATTCCGTCGCATAGATGTTGTAAATTGCCAACTCCACCAGAAGCTATTAATGGTATAGTTAGCTTATTACTGATTTTTTTTATTAGCTCAAGATCGTAGCCTTGCTTGGTGCCATCCTTATCCATTGATGTTAAAAGAATTTCTCCAGCTCCTAATTTTTGCACTTCTAAAGACCAGCTTACAGCATCTATACCTGTTGATTTAGTACCGCCATGAGTAAATATTTCATAATTGCCTTGACTGTTTTTTTTAGCATCAATCGCAACTACTACGCATTGAGAGCCAAACTTATTAGCGGCTTTGGCTATTAATTGTGGATTATTTATTGCGGCACTATTAACGGAAACTTTATCCGCGCCATTTTGTAGTAAATTAGAAAAATCGTCAAGATTTTTAATGCCACCACCAACGGTAAATGGAATAAAGCAGCTCTGAGCAACTTTTTTAACTACCTCAATAATTATATCTCTTTTCTCAATCGAGGCCGTTATATCTAAAAAGCATAATTCATCAGCCCCTTCTTCATAGTAAAATTTTGCTTGAGATACCGGATCTCCAGCATCAATTAAATTGCCAAAATTGACTCCTTTGACAACGCGACCATTTTTGACATCAAGACATGGTATTATTCTGTTTTTAAGCATTGGTTATAACATTCTTGATAATATATTATTTTCGGTTTTATCAAAAAAGCGATGCCTAATGACCGCCATTATATGCAATGTTATTAGAGCTATAAATATATATCCAAGATATTTGTGACAATAAGAAAAAAATGCCCCAGATTCATAATTTTTTTCAATCAAAAATGGCATTCTAAGGCCAAATAGATTTACAGCATAGCCGTAAGAATTAGACATTAAATAGCCAGAAATTGGCATTAAAAACATCAAAATATAAAGTTTAAAATGAGTGACTTTTGCAATAAATTTTTGCCAATTTGGTAGTGAATTGGGAAGTTTTGGGGCTTTATTTATAAGACGATTAATAATTCTAATGAAAAATAACAAAATAACCAAAACCCCGAAAGATTTATGCAATCCATAAATTGTGCCACGATAAGAAGCATCCTTTGGTATAAAATCTGTCATATAAATGCCAATAGCTAGCAATGATATGATTATCAAAGCCATAAGCCAGTGAATAATGCGAGATAAAATATGATATTTTTGAAGATTTTTCATAAATTTAAAATCAATGTGAAAAGATATCTAATTTGCCAAAGCCGCATAAATCCATAGTTACCCTTGTTGGAAGAAATTTTATGCAATCTTTGAAGATATCTTGACGATTTTCGCGAATTAACATTTCTTGTAATTTTTCTTTGATTTGATGAAGATATAAAACATCATTAGCAGCGTATTCAAGCTGTTTCTGACTTATAACTTTATTTCCCCAATCGGATGATTGTTGTTTTTTAGAAATTTCAACTTTTAGTAATTCTTCACAAATAGATTTCAATCCATGAGCATCGGTATATGTTCTAACTAACTTTGAAGCAATTTTAGTACAAAAGATATTATTGATGCTAATTCCTAGATAATATTTTATGGCAGCTATATCAAAACGAGCAAAGTGGAAGATTTTTTCTACCTCTTCATTATTTAATAGATTTTTTAGATTTGGAGCTCTGTAATTTTTGTCAACAAAATGGACTAAATGCGCATCACCATTACCATCGCTTAGCTGTATCAAACATAACCTATCTCTTGCTATTTTTAAGCCCATAGTTTCACTATCAACTGCTACCGAATTAGAGAATGTTATATCATTTGGTAAGTCGTTTTGATGAAGATAAATTGTCATAATGAAATTGTTATTTTTTAATTATAATGGATTGATCGTCGTCTATAGAATTAAAAAAGCAACTTATTCGATTGGTATGACATGCCGGACCTTCCTGATCGATCAATAATAATATACAGTCTTGATCGCAATCAAAGCGAAATTCAATTAATTTTTGAAAATGACCAGAAGTTTCTCCTTTACGCCATAATTTATTACGAGATCTTGAAAAATAATGAACCTGCTTAGTTGCAAGAGTTTTTAAGATTGATTCTTCGTTCATCCAGGCAAGCATTAACACTTCTTTGCTATCAAATTGCTGAGCTATTGCCGGAATTAAATTATCCTGATTAAATTTAAGCTGTTTTGGTATAAAATTGTGCATAATTTAGGATGTTATACTTAAATTTGGTAATTTTCCTTACAATTAATTTATTTTATTTGTAGTAAGTTGCAAATTACTCTAAAGCTAAAGCTTTCCGCGTCATTTGTGTCGTTATTTTATTTTTTTAAATTCACGTATATCTTAATACGCTAAAATTTAAAAAAATTGCCGATTTGATGGATTAATCGATTATCAATCAATTAATCTGATCAAATATTCCCTCAAAATTGTTTAATTTACAGGGATCTTTTATTAATTAATTTTAATTTTCTATCTAAAAAAGAAAGTCGTTGAGTATTTTCTTGAAGTTATTTTGTATATCTGGAGTTAGTTACATGATTTGTTTGGTATTACGGACGTCGATTTAAAAAATGGTGGATTTATTGCTAATATTTTTGAAGAACTTTGGTATTAGATCAAAATGAATACAATATTTTTATTAATTATTGAAAGGTGGTTTTAATTTTACAAGATCTATAAAATATGATCTAATTATTGATTCGCATCAAATATAATCTTTAATTTCATCTTTTTTTAGAATTAAAGAAGGTTTTAGGCTTTATTAACCTGTGCATAAACTGTTTGTTTTTTTTACCTTCTTTATTTAACTTAAAATATTTTATTGAAAAATTAATCAAAGATTGAATTTGGCGCTGTGCTTAGAAATATTAATCAAAAGTAACGAATTATGCCAAAAAAGAAGAGTCAAACAAGAGATAAACATTCTGCAGAAGATATCGATATATTTTTAGCCGTAAAATCAGGAGATTTAAAGAAAGTTAAAAAATTTTTTGAAGAGCAGGAAAAGGCACTGGGAGAAAAATTTAATATTAATCACCAAGATAAAAATGGGAAAACCTTAGCTTATTATGCGATCGAGGAAGGTCATCTTAATATATTGAAGCGTTTGGCTGATAATGGAGCATCTTTATCAATTATAGATTCTGAACTTAATTATGCGTCTCATATTGCATCTAAGAATGGTGGCCTTGATATATTAAGGTATCTCGATCAAAAAAATCAATTAAATTTATTAAAAACAAATGAAAAAAATTTGAAGCCGATTGATTTATCTTTATCGTGTGATAAAAAAGAATTAGTAGAGTTTTTAATTGAAAAACACATAAAAGATGATCCTGAATTTCTTGATAAGAGAGATTGTAAAAATACTAAATATAAAACCATTTTGCTAGATTTAATATTTGAAAAAGATTGGTCATCAACTTTAAAGATGTTGAATGATTTGACAAAATTGAATTTGATCGAAGGAAGATTTGGCTGTTATCAGTCAACTTTAGCTCATTACGCTGCAGAAAAAAATAGTATAGAGATTTTAAAATTCTTGTTTGAAAAAGGCGCTAATTTAGACCTAAAAGATTCAGAAGACTCTAGGCCAATAGATGTAGCTCTGGAGTTTATTATGGAAGAATCTTTAAAATATCTTTTAAAAAGAAATGAAAACAATAACATTGATGATTATTTGCTTCATAGTGCTATAGAACTATATTCTCAAAAAGATTCTGAAGAAAGATCTAAAAGAAGAATTATTCATCTTTTGCTAGATAGTAAAAAGATCGAAGCTAGAGATAGTGAAGGCAACACTCCGGTAATGAAAGCTTTGCAATTAGGTAGATTTGATATATTTAATATATTAGTAGAAAATAGAGCTAATTTAAGAAAGGTAAATAACTTAGAGGCGGGTATCCCTCATTTTTTAGCGTTGCTAGTAAATAATGACGAGGTGATTGAATTTATCAAAAGCAATAATATAAATCTAAATATAGTTGATCATAAAGGATTTGGCCCGTGGCATACTGCGGCAGCTATGAACAATTTGAAATTTCTGCAATTACTTAAAGATAAAAATATTGATATCGATCGCGGTTCTGCTGAAGGAATTACGCCCTTGTTGCTTGCTGTTAAAGGTCGATCTATTGAAGCGATTAATTTTTTAATTGCAAATGGCGCTGATGTCAATAAATTTACTTCATTGGGCAATAACATTGCCCATCTTGCTGCCAAGATATCTGATGTTGAAATATTTAAAATAGCTTTAGATAACAATGTATCAATTGAGTCAGTGAATGCAGATGGAAAAAGCGCTTTACAGGTAGCTATTGAGTCAGAGTCAAAAGAAATGCTAGATTTAATTAAAGAAAGAGGGCTTGCGACTGAAGAAGATATTGCAAAATCAAGGGCTCCTAGTACTAGGCCAAGAACTGAAAGAGTAGACGGTATAAGTTATATTCCAGTTAATTTAGCTTCAGGTCAAGCTGGATATTTAATCTAATTTTAGAGCTGCTAAGAAGGCGCTTTGTGGGATCTCAACATTGCCTATTTCTCGCATTTTCTTCTTACCTTTTTTTTGCTTATCAAGTAGCTTTCTTTTGCGCGAGATGTCGCCGCCATAACATTTTGCGGTTACATCTTTGCGCATCGCTGATACCGTTTCGCGAGCAATTATTTTGCCACCTATCGCTGCTTGAATAGCTATGGCAAACATTTGCTTTGGAATTAATTCTTTTAATTTTATACAAATTGCTCGACCTCGACTTTCGCTTCTACTTTTGTGAACTATTAATGATAAAGCATCTACCACTTCGCCATTAACCAAAATTGTTACTTTAGCAAGTTCGCTTCTTTCATATCCATCAATATGCCAATCAAAGCTAGCATAGCCTTTAGAGCAAGATTTAAGGCGATCATAGAAATCATAAACAATTTCATTTAATGGTAATCGATAGACTAGCATAGTACGATCCCCCATATAGTTTAACTCTTTTTGAATTCCTCTTTTTTGAGTGCAAAGCTCAAGTATATTACCAAGATATTCTTCTGGAGTCATTATGGTTGCTTTAATCCAGGGCTCTTCCATAAAGTCAATTTTGGTTGGATCCGGCATATCTGCTGGAGAATGTATTTCCAATATCTCTTTATTTCTTTGATGAATTTTATAAATTACTGATGGCGCTGTAGTTATTAAATCAAGATCAAATTCTCGTTCTAATCTTTCTTGTACAATTTCAAGATGTAATAATCCAAGAAATCCGCAACGAAATCCATATCCTAAAGCAGAAGAGGTCTCTGGTTCGAATTCGAAGCTTGAATCATTTAGATGCAGCTTTGATAAAGCATCACGAAATTTTTCAAAATCTGAAGCATCTATTGGGAAAACGCCACAAAAAACTACGGGCTGATTTTGTTTAAAGCCTTTTAGTGGCTTTGTATCTTCATCACTACTTAAAACCAAAGTATCACCAACTTTACAATCCCCAACTTCTTTAATCTGCGCGTTAATAAAACCAACTTCTCCAGCTGATAATTTTTCACAAGAGAATTTTTTGGGTGTAAAAAATCCTACAGAATCAACTTGATAATGATTGCCGTTAGATAGCATTTTTATTTTTTGACCTCTTGAAATTGAGCCGTCAATTACACGCGCCAAAATAATAACCCCAAGATAAGGATCATACCAACTATCAACTAATAATGCTTTAAATGATGAATTGATTTCACCAATTGGTGGAGGCAGTTTTTTAATCACCATCTCTAAAGTTTCCTTTATTCCAACCCCTGTTTTTGCTGAAACTAAAATTGACTCTGACGCGTCAATTCCTATAACTTCCTCAATTTGTGACTTAACTCTTTCTGGATCTGAGGCGGGTAAATCGATTTTATTTAAAACTGGAATGATTTCATGATTATTATCGATTGCCGAATAAACGTTAGCCAAAGTTTGCGCCTCTACTCCTTGTGAAGAGTCGACTACAAGAATAGATCCTTCGCAAGCCGCTAGACATCTACTAACCTCATATGCAAAATCAACATGTCCCGGTGTATCCATTAAATTAAGAGTATAAGTCTGCCCATCTTGAGCTTTATAATATAAACGAACAGTTTGCGCCTTGATTGTGATTCCCCTTTCTTGCTCGATATCCATTGAATCAAGAATCTGCGCTTTCATTTCTCTTTCTTCGATAGCGCCACATTCTTGAATTAGGCGATCAGAAAGAGTTGATTTGCCGTGATCGATATGGGCAATAATGGAAAAATTTCTTATTAATGAAAGGCTTTGAGTCATTATTTAGTTAATATAATTGACAGATTTTTAATTAATAATTTTACTTTTTTAAATATTAGTTGGATTTCAACTTCAATTAAACCTAAATTCATCAATAGAAAATTAATTTATGCTATTATTTTATAGTATATGTTAGCTAATTGATGGATTTGGATTAAATATTAGATTTTTTTGACTATTAGATTTGCATAAATAGTATTTTATATTTCTCAAGGTTATTTTGATTTGAGTTTTTAATGGAAACTTTTCTTCGTTATTCGCAAAGTAATCATTATTTACATCCTTTGATTCTATGATTAGTCAGAAATTGCAATCAGTGCGAGGTACAAAAGATCTATTTGGTGAAGAAATAGATAAGTTTAATCACGTTATTAAGATTGCCAAAGAAGTGTCGCAAAATTACTGTTTTCAAGAATTACAAACTCCAATTTTTGAATTTAGTGAGATTTTTGAGCGTAATTTAGGTGAGGATAGTGATATCTTAACCAAAGAAGTTTATAAATTTAAAGATCGTTCTGATAACTTTTTAACCCTTCGCCCAGAATTCACCGCTGCTATTGTACGCTCTTTTGTTGCAAATGGTGAGTTAAGTCAAGTTTTGCCACGAAAGCTTTTTTCTTATGGTCCTTTATTTCGTTACGATAGGCCACAAAGGGGTCGTCAAAGGCAATTTCATCAGATAAATTACGAGATCTTTGGAGGTGACAATTTTTATTGCGATGTTGAGATTGTGATTATGGCGCAAGAAATAACGCAAAAACTTGCTATTGATAATAATTTAGATCTAAAAATCAGCCATTTAGGTTGTCAAGAAACCAAAAAGCAGTTTGCTTTGGCATTGCAAGATTATTTTTGCAAATATGAACAAGATTTGTCCGACGATTCTAAAATGCGTCTTAATAAAAATCCTCTACGAATACTAGACTCTAAATCTGAACAAGATATTAAATTATTCTTTGATGCGCCAAAGATAGAAAAATTTTACAGTAAAGAAACTAAAGAGAATTTTGATGACATAACTAATCTTTTACAAAAATTGGGTGTAAAATATCATATTGAATCCAATTTAGTGCGAGGATTAGATTATTATACTGGCTTAGTATTTGAATTTATTAATGATCACCAAGGGGCGCAAAACACTGTTTTAGCTGGAGGTCGATATAATAATTTGGTTGAAAATATGTCAGGTAGGGCGGTTTCGGCTATTGGTTTTGCGGCTGGCGTTGAGAGGTTAATGTTGATGCTTGATTTTAAAAATCAAGAAGCAAGACCAATTATTATTAATTATGTATCTCAAGAAGATAAGTTTTTTGCTTTTGAATTAGTAACAAAATTAAGAGATAAAGGTTTTAGTGTAGATTTTAATTTTGCTGGTAATTTTAAAAGGCAAATGAAAAAACTATCACAAAAAAATTATCAATTCTTAATAATAATTGGTGAAAATGAAATTAAAAACAAAGAGTTGCTGATTAAAAATCTTGACAGCGGCTTTGAAGAAAAAGTAACAATTGATAACCTAACAAATTTTTTTGCTAAATCATATAAATGAAATTAATCAAAAATCTTTTTAGATTGCAAAATTTTGATAATAATTTTCACTTTTTTGTGCCATTTTCTTTGATTTGCTGCATCTTTTTGTTAATTTTGGCGGTTCCTGCCATTATAAATTCTCCCGACGATTATCAGCAAGGAAATGCCATAAAGATTATGTATATACATGTTCCTGCTGCTTGGATGTCTTTGCTTATTTACACATTGATGGCAATTTTTAATATCAGTGGTTTTATTTGGAAAAATCGTTTTTTTTATATAATTGCTAAATCTATTGCAATTATTGGAGCTACTTTTACTGCTATAACTTTAATAACTGGTAGTCTTTGGGGTCAGCCAATATGGGGAACTTGGTGGGTTTGGGATGCTCGCTTGACATCGGTGTTAATTTTGTTTTTCTTGTATCTAGGATATATAATTCTACTTGATTCTTTTGAAGATAAAGAAAAAGGTGAAAAGATCGCTGCAATTCTTTCAATAGTTGGATTTATAAATGTACCAATAATTAAATTTTCTGTTGAATATTGGAATTCTCTGCATCAGCCTGCTAGTATCTTGCGAAAAGGCGGGGTGGCTATTCATGAGTCAATGTTGTCACCGCTATTTTTAATGTTTGCTCTGTATTTTTCATTATTTGTTTTTTTATCTCTAATTAGAGTAAAAAGCGAAATTATATCAATAAAATTACAAAATATAAGATGACTTATGTAGTAACTGACAATTGCGTTAGATGTAAATACACTGATTGCGTTGAAGTTTGTCCAGTTGATTGTTTTTATGAGGGTCAAAATATGCTAGTAATCGATCCCGAAGAATGCATTGATTGCGGTGTTTGCGTTCCAGAATGTCCAGCAGAAGCTATATTTCCAGAAAGTGAGAATTTGCTAGAATGGGTTCAGATTAATCGAGAATATGCTAAAAAATGGCCTAACATTACTAAAAAAAAGCAGCCTCTATCTGAGGCCAAAGAATATGACGGAGTAAAAGATAAATATAAAAAATTCTTTGACCCAAATTCATTTAACAATAAATAAAATTAAACACTATTTGGATGTTTCATATAAAAGAAAATATAGATAAATTATTGATGCCCAAAGCCATAATTTATGATTGGGATAATACCATAGTCGATAGCTGGCCTTTAATTCAAAAATCAATTGATAAAACAATGATAGCCATGGGAAGAGAGCCATGGGGTCTTGAAAAGGTTAAAAATTCGGTTCATAAATCAATGCGTGAATCATTTCCTGATATTTTTGGCGATAGATGGCAAGAGGCTGGTCAAATTTATAAAAATAGCTATCTAGATCTTCATCTTGAGATTGATTTTTTACCAAATGCAAAAAATCTAATTGAATCAGTAGCTAAAGCTGATATTTTGCAGTTTATTATCAGTAACAAGATGGGTCCAACTCTGCGTCAAGAATGTCAATCTTTAGGAGTAAAAGATTTATTTTTTTCTGTAATTGGCGCTGGAGATGCATCTAGTGATAAGCCAAGTACCAGTCAGGTTGATTTGGCATTAATTGGGACTGATTTAGATCCCAGTAAAGATGAAATATGGTTTATTGGTGATAGTATTGCTGATATAGAATGTGCAATAAATTCAAAATGTCGGCCAATTATTTTTGGCGCTGAGGAGGGAGTTATTTCAAAGTCAATTCCTTCTTCTTTAATAAAAGAAAAATCTATCATTAGTTATTTTAATCATAGCGATTTAATTGATGTTATAAAAAAGATAACTTAAAAACTCGATTTATTATTTCTTTCAGTTTCAAAAGTTATACTAATTCCCATCTAAAAATGAACAATATAACAAAATATTTTTGAGATAAAATTGTAAAAAATACAATTCCTATACCTATAGAACTTAAGGCTTTTTGCAAT
>JALQXY010000008.1 GCA_023262945.1 Rickettsiales bacterium
TTTTTGGCTAAAAATTGCAAAAAGACTTAATTCCTATAGGTATAGGAGTTGCATTTTTTACAATTTTTATCTTAAAAAAATTTTGTCATATTATTCATTTTTAGATGAGAATTGGTATAATTTAGCCCTTTATTATTGTTGCAAAATTATAAACGAAATTTTGCAATGCAATAATCATCGAATTACCAAATTGTAAAACACCAAAAGCAAAAACAAAGGAAACTGAACAAAAATAAATTATTCGAAAGGCTTGGCATAGTAGCATTCCTTTTCCTTGACCAGAATTTGCTTTATTAGTTGATTTTTCATTTTTAACTCGTTGTAATTTTTCTTCTACTGTTAATTCCTTTTTATAAGATTTAGGTTTTATTCTACCTAGTATTTTTACAGGTTCCTTATTTTTTTTAGTAGAATTTTGTTTTAAAAGTTTAGCCAAGCTATCCGTGTTATCTTGACTGAAAGATTTTACCATTGTTAATATTATTTATATTTGCTATAAAATTTCAAATATTTTTGCTTTTTTGAAAATTGGGTTGGTACCTCTAAATAATAATTAGTAAAAAGTGAAGTGAAAAGCAATTATATTGTTATAAAAATACATATTCAACAGTGCTTTCAAGTATTTTACAACATTTTGATTTAAAATAACAGAAAATTATGAAATTTGTTAGTAAAAAAACTGCCGTTATTCTATTTAATCTCGGTGGTCCAGATAAATTGGAGTCGGTTAAGCCATTTCTTTTTAATTTATTTAACGATAAGGCGATAATAGGGCTGCCTCAACCTTTTAGATATTTTTTGGCGCGCCTTATATCAAATAAAAGAAGTAAAACGGCACAAGAAATATATAAGCATATCGGCGGCAAATCACCTTTGCTACATTTAACCATAGATCAAGCACATAATCTTGAAAAAGAATTATCTTTTTACGGCGATTTCAAGACTTTTATTGCCATGCGTTACTGGAAGCCGTTTTCTTATGAAACTATCGAGAAGCTTATCAAATATGACCCAGATCATATAATATTGCTACCTCTTTATCCGCAATTCTCTAGTTCAACTTCTAAATCGTCGCTAGATGATTTTAATAATATGATTAGAAAAAATAGAGATAAATTTAAAGAAGATTTGCAAATCAAGACAATTTGTTGCTATCCCAAAGATGATGATTTTACTCAAGCGCACGCTGTATTGATTAAAAAAACTATTGCCAGATATAAAAATTTACAGCAATTACGATTTCTATTTTCTGCGCATGGATTGCCAGAAAAATTAATCAAACAGGGCGATCCTTATGTTTTTCAGGTTGAGTCTACGACTAATCAAGTGGTGGATAATTTAATCTCTTTATTAAATATTGAAAAATCAACAATTGATTACAGAGTTTGTTATCAATCAAAAGTTGGTCCTTTAAAATGGACATCTCCTAGTTTAGAGCAAGAGTTAAGAGCTGTCGGAATTGATAATAAAATACCTGTTATTATTCCTATTGCTTTCGTTTCGGATCATTCTGAAACTTTAGTTGAGCTTGATATAGAATATAAAGAAATGGCGGATGAAATTGGTGTTAAAAAATATCTCAGAGTTCCGGCGTTAAATTCTAGTGGTTTGTTCATCAAATCTTTAAAAAATATTTGTTTAAATGCTAAAAAAGAATCTTGCAAAGATAATGTATTTTTTTGTGGCATGGATAAAAAAAGAATTTGTCCAAAAAAATTTAAATATTGCCCAAATCTTAATTTTGATTTATGAATAATATTGAAATTGAAGTTTTGGTAAGATCTAAAAAATGGTTTGATTATTTGGATCAATTTAAGATTAATGACGATATCAGTAATATATGCCAAGATCTCTTTAAAGAAGAGCCGCTAAAAGATTTAGTTAAGTCATTTAAAATTGCAGCATTGCAATTTAGCCTAACTAACAACAGGCAAATAAAAGAGATTAATCAGAAAAGTTGTGGTAAAAATAAAGCTACTAACATTCTTTCCTTTCCTAATTTTAGCAATAAAGAATTAGTTGATCAAATTGATAAAAAAACTAACTACATATTGCTTGGTGATATCATAATTTCTTGTGAAAAAGTGGCCCAAGAATCTCGAAAACAAAATAAAAAATTTAAAAATCATTTGACCCATTTAATTTTACATGGTATTTTACATCTCTTTAATTTTGATCATCAAAATGATGACGAGGCTGAAATAATGGAAAATATAGAAATAAAAATTCTAAAAAATCTTAATATCAATAATCCTTATAATTAGATATTTTAAAAATAAAAATTCCTTAAATTTATTGATTTGTAATGAGTTTTTATTTTGAAATTTTATGTTTTGGATAATTTTTTATAAAAAATAAAAATGCTTATATTCCTTAGGAATATTTTAAAAAATAACTGGATATTTCAACAAAAATTAAGGCAAAGAAGTCTAAAGCAATTTATTAGATTATTCAATTTTCTTTTAAATCTATTTGGCAAAAAAACAAAGAAATCTTTTGCTTCAGTTTTATCGCACTTGGTTGACGATTATCATAAAGAAAATTTGATCAGTCTTGAAGAAAAAATAATGTTTAAGAATATTGCCAATTTTGGTGATAAAAAAGTCTATAACATCATGACCCCAAGAACTGATATGATATCTATTAAATATGATTCAACTTTAGAAGAAATTAAAAGAGTTATCAATGAAGATGGTCACACTAGAATTCCTGTTTTTAAAAATAATAATGAAGAAATAGCTGGATTTATTCATAGTAAGGATTTGGCGCGCTTTTTATGTCAAGAGAATCAGAATTTTAATATCGATAACATTTTGCGCAAAATTCTTTTTATCCCGGGCTCAGCAAAAATTAGTGATGTTATGTTAAGAATGCGCATAGCAAGAGTTCATATTGCTATGGTTCTTGATGAATTTGGTGGAATTGACGGATTGGTAACAATAGAAAATGTTGTAGAAGAGATTGTTGGTGAGATTGAAGATGAGCATGATATTGTTGATAATGGCTCATTTTTTTGCATCAGAAAAATAGATAATAAAACCTTTCATTTTGGCGGCCGCGTTGAGATAGCAAAAGCTAAAGAATTAATTAAGGTTAATATAGGTGCCGCCAATAACGAATATCAAACCATTAGCGGATTAG
The DNA here is from genome assembly GCA_023262945.1 of Rickettsiales bacterium. GTDB lineage: Bacteria > Pseudomonadota > Alphaproteobacteria > Rickettsiales > UBA1997 > UBA1997. The sequence goes on from JALQXY010000008.1 coordinate 3,142, forward strand.
TGATGTTTTTATTTAATCGTGTTCCTGGGATTGGAGAAGAAATGGTGGCATTTGATCTTAAATTTAGAATTATAGATTCTGATAATAGGTTAGTTAAATTGGTAGAAGTTAAAAAAATAGATAATTAGATGGATTTTGCATAATACCAATTCCCACCTAAAAAAACATATAAAAATTAAACAATCTGACTTTATCTTTTTGGCTAAAAATTGCAAAAAGCCTTGAGTCTTATAGGTATAGGACTTGC
>JALQXY010000073.1 GCA_023262945.1 Rickettsiales bacterium
TAACGGATGCTCGGGTATCATTCGCATATAGAAGATATCCACTAGGAGATTTCTTCTTTTTAGCTTCTTCTGCTTCTGCTTCTGCTTCTGTTTTCTCTTTTCTTCCAGAAGTTTTCTTCTTTGGAGGCATATCAACACCAATCTTAGCAATAATTTAGGGACCTTAGACGGCGATCAGGGCTGTTTCCCTCTCGACAATGGACCTTAGCACCCACTGTCTGTCTGCCATATTGAACTCTTTGGTATTCGGAGTTTGTTAAGGGTTGGTAAGTCTTTTGGACCCCCTAGCCTTTACAGTGCTCTACCCCCAAAGGTAATGATATGACGCTCTACCTAAATAGATTTCGCAGAGAACCAGCTATATCCGGATTTGTTTGGCCTTTCACCCCTAGTCACAGCTCATCACATAATTTTGCAACATTAACGTGTTCGGTCCTCCAATGAGTTTTACCTCACCTTCAACCTGGCCATGACTAGCTCATCCGGTTTCGGGTCTAATTCGTTGTACTAATTCGCCCTGTTAAGACTCGCTTTCGCTACGCCTACACCTAACGGCTTAAGCTTGCACAACAAAATTAACTCGCCGACCCATTATACAAAAGGTACGCCATCACCCCCTAATGGGGCTCTGACTGCTTGTAGGCATTTGGTTTCAGTATCTATTTCACTCCCCTTATCGGGGTTCTTTTCACCTTTCCCTCACGGTACTTGTTCACTATCGGTTGCAAAGGAGTACTTAGGCTTGGATGAACTGGTCCACCCATGTTCAGACAGGATTTCACGTGTCCCGCCCTACTCGAGATTAATCATATGCATTACCTATACGGGACTATCACCCTCTATGGTTAAACTTTCCATTTTATTCTAGTTTTCATATTGATTAATACTGGCCTGGTCCGCATTCGCTCGTCACTACTAACGGAGTCTCTGTTGATGTCCTTTCCTCTAGGTACTTAGATATTTCAGTTCCCTAGGTATCGCTTCTCTAACCTATGAATTCAGTTAGAGATACCCTCTAAAAGAGAGTGGGTTGCCCCATTCGGAAATCTTCGGATCAAAACTTATTGACAATTACCCGAAGCTTATCGCAGCCTGTCACGTCCTTCATCGCCTCTTTGCACCAAGGCATCCACCAAATGCCCTTAATTTGCTTATTTTCGACTTATGTGCAGAATTAAAATGCACTATAAATCAATAAAACAAAAAACTACCTACAAACTAAACTTCAAAAATGAAATTTAATTAAAATTGAATTTTGCATTTGATATTTTGATAGAATCAAAATATCAATGCGGTATTCTACTAGTTGTCAAATATTCACGATTTTAAACAGCTTCTTTTGCAAAACTTAAAATTTAGTAAGTAATGAAAAAGGCTTATCTTTTAACTTTATAAACTATTAAATTTAATTAATAAAGAAAAAGGAAGATCAATCTTAATCTCGTAATACTAAGATGTCAAGATCATTTTCTTTTGTTTTTAAAAAATCTTTTCTTTGATTAATTTTACAAAGTTTTCTTTACCAAACAAAGCAATGAAAGAGCCTATTCTAGGGCCTTGATCTTGACCTAATAAAATTTGATAAAGCGATAAAAACCAATCACGCATATTTTTTTCATAGCCGTGTTTCTTGCCGATTGTAAAAATTAACGACTGCAAAATTGAAGCATCATTTGTATTTTTTAACTCGTCTTTTTCTAATTCTGTAATCAATTCTTGCAAGGCCAATGTTTCTTCTTTAGTGGCTTTGCGAAATTTTTTATACTTTTTGATAAAATCATTATAGTAATTTAGCGCATTTTGTACCATTTTTGCTAAAAGTTGTGATGAGTTTTTATTTAATCCATCTTCATATTTTGAAATAAAACCCCATAATACCTCATCATTTTCTGGATTACAAGCTGAAGCCAGATTTAGAAGTAATGAGTAGCTAATGGAAAAAGGTAGTTTTTGTACATTATTATCATGGATATGGTATATTGGATTATCTAGTTTTTGCGAATCTTCTTGCTGATAATAAGAGTCATTAAAAGATAGATATTCATCCATTGCTTTTGGTATTACATCAAAATATAATCTTTTAGCGGTTTTAGGTTTTTGATACATAAAAAGAGACATCGATTCAGCTGGAGCATATTTCAGCCAATCTTCGATTGAAATACCGTTTCCTTTAGATTTTGAAATCTTTTCGCCACTTTCAGATAAAAACATTTCGTAAGTAAAATTTAAAGGAGAGTTGCCACCTAAAATTTGACATACTTTACGATAAATATGTTCGTTAGGGGCGTGATCTTTGCCGTAAATCTCGTAATCAACATCAAATGTATACCAACGCGCGCCAAAATCTATCTTCCATTGCAATTTGCAATTACCACCAGTTACAGATATTTCTTTGTCTTTTCCTGATAAATCACTATAAATTATTGTACCTTTTGCTTTATTTATAGATTTTACGCCTTTATCGATAACTATACCAGATTCTAAATCAATTGGCATAAAAGGGCTGTAAGTTTCTTGACGCTCTAGACCCAAAGTTGGCAACATCAAATCCATCAATTCTTCATATTTTTCTAAAACTTTAAGCATCGTTTCATCATAGGCGCCGCTTTTATATTTGTTGCTTGCGCTAATGAATTCATAATCAAAATTAAATGAATCAAGAAAATGTTTTAATCTTGAATTCATATGTTCGCCATAAGAATTATGAGTACCAAATGGATCTGGTATTTGAGTTAATGGCTTACCAAGATTACTTCTTATCATATCTTGGTTAGGGATGTTATCTGGCACTTTTCGCAGCGCATCAATATCATCAGAAACGCAAATCATTTTTACAGGAATATGAGGAGCAATCTTTTTGAAAGCGTTCATGACAAAGGTTGTGCGTACAACTTCGCCAAAAGTGCCAATATGAGGCAGTCCAGATGGACCATAACCAGTTTCAAAGAGAACAAATCCTTTTTTAGGAATTTGTTTTTGAATTTTATTGTAAATTTTTTTTGCCTCTTCGAAGGGCCATGCCTTAGATTTTAAGTATAAATCTTGATTCATTTTTGTTTTGTTGTTGGTATTAATTTTTTCACGGCCAATCATGGCCGACGGGCACTTGCCCTTGCCAGCTAAGCTGGATGTTATTTTTTCACGGCCAATCATGGCCGACGGGCACTTGCCCTTGCCAGCTAAGCTGGGGAGGGTTATGCTTTTTTAGAAATCGCTATAGCTAATTTTGTAGTGCATTTAATAAATGATGATAGCGGTTTAAATAAAAATAATTTATTGGCATCATTTTCGTAACCAATATCGCGATGCTCTAGCTCTTCCTCGCGAAATTTGCTTATTTTGGATTGTAAATCTTTTTTTAAATCATCACTAACAACATCTTTTTCAAGATAGTCAAGCTGTTCTTGATAATGCTCGTCAATTACTTCTTCTATTGCTGTAGTGCATGTCATTGCTGCTTTTTTATTGGCTATTGCCGTTATAAATCCCAAGGCAAAACCTCCTAATTGCCAAATCGGCTGCATTATTGTAGGCCTGACTTGTTGTGATTTTATCATATTGTCAAAATAAATAAAATGCTCATCTTCTTGCTCTTTCATATGCTTAACCAGCTCTAAACTTTCTTTGTCACCTTTGAGACGAAAAGCGGCAATTTGACCATCATAAATTACCTTGGCACCCATTTCACCAGCATGATTGACTCTTATCATTTCATGGATTTTTTGTTTTGTCATATTTTAAAATAATTTTCTATTGACGGATTTGGGTTTAATTGTATTTTTAACAAATTTAATAAAATTAATATCAAATTCTTTTTAATAATTATACCAATTCCCACCTAAAAAACATATATAAAAACTAAACAATCTGACTTTATCTTTTTGGCTAAAAATTGCAAAAAGCCTTAAGCCCTATAGGTATAGGACTTGCATTTTTTACAATTTTTATCTC
>JALQXY010000090.1 GCA_023262945.1 Rickettsiales bacterium
CTTTATCTTTTTGGCTAAAAATTGCAAAAAGCCTTAAGTCCTATAGGTATAGGACTTGCATTTTTTACAATTTTTATCTCAAAAAATATTTTGTCATATTGTTCATTTTTAGATGGGAATTGGTATAACTTAAAAAATAAATTAAAGTTAAATTATCTTGATGGATATTCAGTCTAAAAAACTAAGAAACTGCTTTGGTTGCTTTGCTACTGGGGTTGTTATTGCTTGCACTAAAAAGAAGGCGCGCATTTTTGATAATTGTTTTTCTAGAAAAGGATTTGATGATAAAGCGAACGATGTTTGCAACCACTTATCAGGAATTACAATTAATTCATTTTCTTCATTATCTTTGGATCCACCATTAATCCAATTTGCTATTGGCAACAAATCTTCACAATTAAGCTTTTTTAAAAAAAATCATTATTTCTCGCTTAATATTTTAAGCAGCGAGCAGCAAAATTTATCAAATGCATTCGCTTCATCTAGTAAAGATTTAACAAAAAAATTAGAAAAATGGCAAATAGAACCTTTCTTTTTAAGTAAATACAGTAATCCGATTTTTGAAAACTCGCTTGCCTTCATTGAATGTAAAAGATACAAAGTAATCAAAGCAGGAGATCATCATATTATTATTGGTAAAGTTGTGGATTTTAAGATAATTTCCAATAAAAATCCATTAACTTACTACAGAGGTAATTATGCCACTTTAACTTGAAAAATATTTTTTTAAAACTTTTTATCTCAAAAATATTTTATTAAGAAAATAATTAAAAATGAAATCTATTATTAAATATTTTTTGATAATTTTATTTCTTTTTTCTTCTTCATCTTGCGTTACTCGCTTGGTGTGGAATACTTCTTATAACGATACTTTTCGTCAATTCTTGATAAGTCAAGATGGTTCTATGGTTATATTTTTGGGCTCAAAATATCATTACATTTTTTCTGATAATACTGGAATTCTGGAAAGTATTTTATCTTGGCCTGGTAGAAGAAATCTTTTTATTAACTCCAAAGAAAGCCGTGTAGACCTCGACCATAATAATGTGGTAACTGGTCAAATTGTGGTAGAATCTTTTTTTAACCGCATGCCCCATGAAGATTATGAATATTTAAGAGCATTAGGCTTTAGGGCTAAAAATAAATTCTCACCACTTAAAATAAAATTGGTAATGAAAGGTAAGAGATATTTGCCAAGGGCCGATCTAGGATATGATTTACCAGAATTACAAAGGTCATATGTAATATCAATTCATTATCAAGGAGATGCTTTAGAAAATATTGGCAAAATGGCTCTAACACCTATTACTCTTGCCACCGACTCCGTTTTAATGCTAGGTTCTATAATATTGCTGCCTTTTAGAGGTCAGTAAGAAAATAACCTCAATTTCGAATGGCTAAAAGGAGTATTAATTTATGGAAATGGTATTTACCAATTCCCATCTAAAAATGAGCAATATGACAAAATATTTTTTGAGATAAAAATTGTAAAAAATGTAAGTCCTATAGCTATAGGGCTTAAGGCTTTTTGCAATTTTTAGCCAAAAAGATAAAGTCAGATTGTTTAGATTTTATATATATTTTTTAAGTTTTCTTCAGTTTCTTTTTCAGTTTTAGTTTTTGAGGTTTGGCCTGTTGCGCGACCAAAGACTGAGCTCGCTCAGACTCAGTATTTTTTGATATTTGCTCAGATATTTTAAATATTGTCTATTTTTTGGCCGATCTACTACTCCTTTTGGTTGATTGCTTTTGCTTGGGCATTCTTATTGAGAATTTTGGGAGATGGTCGTGAAAAACTATTTCCAAAGGCTGGTCTCTTAAAACTGACTATTCCTGTTGATCGGAGGCAATTCTAATGACTTAGAATTTATTGCTGTTGAGCTGCTAAGAATTGGTCAAAGATATCTGATAACTGGATGAAGCTACCTAGCCACTGCTTAACTCCAATTAGTCGATTTGCTGGCTGCTTTTACAGTTGCTGCCTGTTTTAGTTACTCCGCGAGTGATGTCCTCCCTGGGACTTAATCTGACAAGCAATGGGTGTGGCTGCACT
>JALQXY010000096.1 GCA_023262945.1 Rickettsiales bacterium
CTTTATCTTTTTGGCTAAAAATTGCAAAAAGCCTTAAGCCCTATACCTATAGGACTTGCATTTTTTACAATTTTTATCTTAAAAAATATTTTGTCATATTGTTTATTTTTAGATGGAAATTGGTATTATTAAAAACTTCGTAAAGCTAAAATTGTTTAATTTTGTAAATATCTTTTATTGATTAAGTTTTTTTAAATCTCGTGCTAGATAAAAAGAGCCACATATTACTACTCTTACCTTTTTTTGTTTTTTTCCAATAAACTCAAGAGCTTGCAGTAAGTTTTCCTGATTTGTGATGTTAATATTATTATTTTTAGCAATTTTTACTATTTTTTCTGGATCCTCTGGGTTTGGCTCGCCATTTACTCTAACGGCAATAATTTGAGCGATATCTTTAAATTTTTCTAAAAATTGAATACGACATTTATTACGACTAAAGCCAACAATAATATAATTTTCATAACTATTATCTTGTTGTTCTAACCATTTTTGTAGTGCAAATGCTCCAGATTCGTTATGCGCTCCATCAATCCATAATTCACTTTCTTTGTTATGTAATAAATTATTAACATTATTATTAATTTTTTGTAATCTTGAATGTATTTCACATGAAGTGATGGCTTTTTCAATTGCTGATTGATTAATTTTAATTTCTTTTGATATGTACAAAATGGATGCTAAGGCAGTAGCAAAATTTATATATTGATGATCGCCAGCAAGATTTGGTTGTGGCAAATTTGTTAATTTATGTTTTCCAAATTCTAAATCAAAACTATTATCAATATTTTTTTGTATAAAAAAATCTTCATCATAATAAAAGTGATCTATTTTTTGATCATTAGCTAAAATCTTGATTATTTCTTTAGCTTGATTGCTTTGAGATGAGCAAAAAAGTGGTGTTTTGGGCCTTATAATCATTGCCTTTTCAACAGCAATTCTTCTTATGTCATGCCCTAAATATTCTTCATGATCATATGAAATTGGGGTAATTATTGTTGCTAATTTATTATCTATTATATTGGTTGCATCAATTCTTCCTCCCATTCCGCATTCTAAAATTAATATATCTGCTTTTATTTTTGAAAAAGCTAAAAACGCTGCAATTGTTGTACTTTCCATAAAGGTTAGAATTGCATCTTTAGAGGCCAATCTAACCTCTTCTAATATTTCATATAAAAAATTATTACTTATCATTTCACCATCTAGAATTATTCTTTCATTATAATGATGCAAATGTGGAGATCTATAAATGTGAGTTCTATTATTATTGCATTTAAAGATTTGTCCTAGAAATGTAGCTGTTGAGCCTTTACCATTGGTTCCTGCAATATGAATTGTTGGTGGTAATTTTAAATGAGGATTATCAAGTCGCTTAAGAACTATTGACATTCTTTCAAATACAGTTTCATAATCTATTGAGCGATTTCCTAAACTGCTTGGAATTGGCCAATGCGGAAGATATACCATTATGTTTAAAATTTATAAAATAATATCGTTATTTATAGCAATATTGCTATTTTTAAGTAAAAATATTTTTGCTAAAGAGTTTGTTTTGCATAGTCAAGATAGTGTTAATTATAAATTTATAACTACTGGCAATGCTTCTTTAACTGGCGCTGCATTTTCTCAAGAAGAATCTTATAGAAAATCATTTCTACCAGATCAATTAAGTAAAAATTATTATAAAGTTGGCTATCATTTAGTAGCAAATAGCGAAATTAATTTGGGCTTAGAGCGCAAATCTAATGATAACATTCTTGATATTTTGGCTAACTTTAAATTTAACATAGATAGCACTAAGCGTAAAAGAAACCCATATCTTGATAAAATAGCCATCGGACAAGATAATAAGTTTGGTCGCTTTGAAATTGGTAATATTGAAGCGGTTAATCAAAAAATGAAATATGATCCCGCTAAATTTGCAAGAGGTGCTGGAGGTATTAGAGGTAAATATTTAGAGTATGTTAATTTGCCAATTATTGCTAATTACAATCAATCTATAAATGGAGTATGTCAAAATAATATCTCGGATAGTGATTGTAAAAATATCAAAGTACCTGGATTTATTTTGTTAGCACAATCTCCAATTGGTCATGGTGGATATTCTCAGAGTTATAATTCAAAATTCTTAAATAATAATTCCATTATTCATCATGATTCTTATAGCAAAGAATTGTTGCGATCAACTAAAGATGATAGTTTTGATGGCAAAGAAGATGCTACTAAAATTTCTTATTTTTCACCTGATTTTAATGGTTTAAAATTTGGTTTTAGTTATACTCCGAATTCTAATGATAATGGTCTAACAAAAAATATTACGGACTGGTATAATGAAATAGAAATAAAAAATATATTTTCTGCGGGTATTAATTATTTATATTATTTACCAAATGGTGCTTCAATTGCAATTTCGTCAACTTTTGAAAAAGGTACTAATGTGCAGCATAATATAGAAGATCTTTTAGCTTATGATTTTGCAATTAACATGAATTATTTTGGTTTTGATTTGGGTTTTTCATATGGTATATGGCAAAAATACTCTAAACCAAAAAATGGAATTTATTCTTGCCCTTATAATTCTTCGCAGCAATTTTCTAATCAAGATTGTAGTAATAATAATTTAAAGTACAAAAAGCCTTATTATATAGCGGCTGGTTTAGCTTATGAATTTGGTCCATTTGCTACAAGTATTACTTCATTTAATAGTAATTTTCATAATAATAAATTTAATGTTTTGTCATTAGGTGTTGATTATAAATTACAAAAATATTTAATTCCTTATTTTGAAATTACTAATTTTAGTTTTGAATCTGATCAACCAATAGCTTCTGATATTGTTGATCAATTATCAATATCACCCAATGATAGACAAGTTAGAGATAATAATGGTATGATATTTCTAACGGGTATTTCATATATTTTTTAATTTTTCATCATGAGTATAGCTGCCTTACAATCATATTTATTACCTTTAGAAAAAATACTTGAACGCGACGGTGTGAATGAAGTTTCAATTAATACGCCTTTTGAGGTATGGGTTGAGTGTAAAGGTGATATGTACAAAGAAGAATTGCCTACATTTGATTTTGATCACCTTAAATCATTAGCTAGATTAGTTGCTCAAGCTACCGATCAAAGAGTTAGCGAAGAAGAGCCTCTTCTTTCAGCAACTCTACCTAATGGATATAGGATTCAGATTGTTTTTCCTCCAGCTTGTGAACCTGGCTGCGTTATTATTTCTATTCGTAAACCTTCATCATTAAAATGGGGCTTAAATGATTATGAAAAAATGGGTATGTTTGATAATGTTGCGGTTGAAGATGTTGTTGACAAAACTGATGCTGTTCTTGCTAAATTATTAAAATTAGGTCGCATAAAAGATTTTTTAATGCGATCAGTTTTATATAAGAAAAATATTATTATTTCTGGAGGCACATCAACTGGTAAAACCACTTTTACCAATGCTATGATTCGCTCTATTCCTTCCGAAGAAAGGCTTATATCAGTAGAAGATGCTCGTGAAATTGATTTAACATTCAATCCTAATAGAGTTCATTTAATAGCTTCAAAAGGAGGTCAGGGAAGGGCACATGTAACGACGCAAGATTTAATCGAGGCTTGTTTGCGTTTACGTCCCGAAAGAATTATCGTTGGTGAATTGCGAGGGTCTGAAGCTTTTAGTTTTTTAAGGGCGATAAATACTGGTCATCCTGGCTCAATTTCTACTTTGCATGCTGATACCCCAATTATGGCTATTGAACAATTGAAAATGATGGTTATGCAAGCTGGATTAGGAATGAATCCATCAGAAATATTATCTTATATTCGCAATGTGATTGATATAATTGTTCAACTCAAAAGAGGTAGTAAAGGTCGCAGATATATTTCTGAAATTTATTTTAAACCAATTCATTACAAAAAAACACAGCAAGATTTGATTTAAAAATAATTTTAAACAAAAAGAAAAATATAATTTAGAATATGATCTCTAAAAACAAAGATGTGTTGATTTTCAATTTAATCTTTATCGTTCTAAATAATCTTTAGTATCGATTTTTGATTCAATGGTTTTTGGTGATGATGTCGGTCTATCGTAAGAATCATGAGAAAAAGAGGTTCTTTCTAATTTATCAGTTCTGTAGTTTATTAATTTATATTTCATAAGAATTGATATCGTTTCTTTTTTACCATCTTTTATAGCAAGATCAAGCACAGTGTTACCCTGATAACCGTGTTCATAAATATTTAAATCTTTAATATTTTTCGTAATAACTTTTAAAAAAGCTAAATTATCAAAATAAATGGAATAATGCAGCGGATTATCACCAAATGCATTTTTTTTAATAGCAACACCATTTATATCAATTAAATCTTGAACTAATTCTGCTTCCATATCGTATTGCGCTGCAAAATGTAATGCGGTATTTTTATAATCATCTAATGCGTTAATATCTAAATTAGTATTTTGTAAAATTAATTTAGCTATATCAAAAAACTTTTTTTCTATTGCGATATGTAAAATATTTTTATTTAAATCATATAATGTATTTATATCTGTTCTTTGATCTGATATTAAAATATTTACCATTTCTTTATTATTATTTTGAACGGCAAATAATAATGGAGTATAATTGTTATTATTTCTTTTATTTAGATCTATGTTATCATTTTTAATAAGTAGTTTTACCGCTTCTATATTGTTATAAAAAACAGCATGATGTAGGGCTGTATTACCAAATAAATTTACTTCTTCTATATTTATACCTTTGAAACTAAGTAACAAACCCATTATATCTTCCTTATCATCTATTAATTTTGCTGCATAATGAAGTGCTGTTTCATCGAATTTATTTTTTAAATTTACTTCAATATTTACCTCTTCTTCTTTTTCTTTAAGAATCTCAATAAAAGCTTTATTATAATGATTAACTGCGATAATTAATGCTGTATCTCCATTATTGTTAAGTGGTGTGGTTGTAAGTAAATCATTATACAAATCTAAATTCGATTCTGATTCTGAATACGCCTTTTTAATTAGATTAATTTTTTTTTCTAAAATTTCTTTATCAGTTATATGAAGTATAAGTTTATATAAATCATCAGATGATAAAATATAAAAAATATTTTCACAGCAACTCGATAGCAATATGTCAATGTCTAATCTTTTATCGGATTTTAAAATATCTACTATTTGATGATTATTATTTTGGATAGCGAGTAATAATGGAGTGTAATTACTGTTATTTTCTTTATTTAGATCTACGTCGTAATCATTTTCAATAAGAAGCTTTACCGCTTCTATATTATTGCAAAGAATAGCATAATGCAAGACTGTATCTCCTTTATTGTTAAGTGTTGCAGTAAATATCTTATTATACAAATTTAACCCATACTCTGAATCTAGATCTTTAATTTCATTAAATCCTCTTTCTAGAGAATTTTTATCTATTATATTAGATATTAACCATATTAATTTACTTTTATAATGATTTAACAAGAACTCTTTTTCTTTTTCTATTTCTCGATCCAGTAATTTAATTGCATATAGATTTTTATATGGCATAAATATTAAAATTCTTTTTTTATAAAAAACGCTCCCAAATATTGAGTTTGACTGTTTTTATTATTGCCACTCTCTTTTTCGGATAAGAAATTAAATTTAATTTGATTATTTTGCCCAATATTTGCTAGGTAAAATATTTCAAAATTTTCTTCTTTTCCATCTGGAACTAATGAAGCGTAGCCGCTTATTCTATATAAATCATTTTTATTATTTCGTGCAAACGGTATATTATAATTTAACTTGCCCTTATAAACTCTAAGTGGCTGAGAATAGGCAATACCAAATCCACCTTTGGCAAATTCTTTTAAATTTATTTTATATTTATTATTTTTAAGATACTGATGATAACTTATTTTTTCTTTAGAGCTTTTATCATAAATTAAAGCGATTCCTAAACTTCTGCTTCTTATATCGCTATAATTTCTAAAAATACCTTTTTCGTTACCTTTTATTTTGGTTATGCCTTCACTAAAATTAATGGTAAGATTTGTATTTTCTGTTATTTTATGATTAGAGTTTAGTTTAATATAGGAAGTGGTTGGATTATTTTTACTTTCAAAAGCGCCTAAGCTTTTTGAGTTTAACATATTATTATCAAACTCTTTTAAATTGCCTACCAAAAATGATATATTATTTTTATTGTTTATATTATAATCAATTCCCAAATCGATATTCTCATTTTGTTTATTGTTAAAACCTTCCAGTGTTTTATTGTCGTAAGATGATTGATGAGAAAAGCTAAGATTAATATTTTTATCAAAAAAACTCTTATTAATATAAAATTGACGATAATTTCTATTATTATCAATATTGTGTGAACTTGGTTGCGAAAAAAAGTTTTGATATGGATTAAAATTTGTAAAATTATCTGATTTTAATAAAGAATTATCATTTTTAAATAAATCACCTTTTCTAGAGTTGCTAATTTCATCAATATTAAAAGCAAAACCCCATTCTATAGCAATATCTTCTTTAAACAAATTATTTGCACTTCTAAAAGAAAATCCTTGTGCATTATTATTTTTTGGTAAAAAAGAATTATCAATAGTAGCAAATCTTGAACCAAGATTATCTCTATTTAAATCTTTGGTATTGGGTATTTTAAATGCAAAGCTGTTATTTTTAATATTTATTGGAATTATTCTGCTAGAATTATTATTAAAAAATACTGATTCTAAGCTGGTATTTGAAGAAGATGTCAAAGGCAATATTTTTTTATTTAAAAAAGCCTTATAATCACGACCATATTTATCAGTAAATATTGTTGATTTAATTTTCGGTGCAATTTTTGCAATAAAAGCATCGCCAAAAATACTATTAGTTGTTAAAAATGTATCAGATAATTCATAACCAGCAGAATCAACTTTAGATCCAAATGAAATAAGATTCTTTCCTTGTGCTTGAACCGCATTTCCTAAGTTCAATAATCCGTAACCAAAAACATTATCAACCCCTTCATCCCCTAGATCTGTTGCTGTGGTTAAAAGTATTTCAGTAGTTTGTGGTGCGGTTAAATGTGGCCAAGCTGCACGAATCACCGCAACTGCACCAGCAACATGAGGTGTTGCCATTGAAGTTCCACTAAGAATAGTATATGATTTATTGTTTTTTATATAGGCCGCATATATATTTTCTCCGGGTGCAAACAAGCAATAATATTTAGTATCACCGCATTCATTGCTAAAATATGACTGCTCTGCGTTTTCATTAATCGATCCAACTGCTATTACATATCCCGCCACCTCAGGATCAGAAGCGTAATATGCTGGATATGATGGTTGTTTTTTACTGCTATTTCCCGTTGCTATTGTTAAAACAATATCAGAATTTGCTGCTTGTTTTATTGTATTAACCGAATTGCTTGGAGAAGCACCTCCAAGGCTTAAATTAATTACGTCAACATCACTAATATCCTGGCTTGATCTCTTGATGCCTTTATGAACAGAATTAAAGGAGCCTTTTCCAGATCCACTTAATACCTTAAAAGCAACTGTTTCGGCATTGTAAGCAACTCCATGCATACCTTTGTCATCTTTAACCCCAGCAGCAATGCTTGCAACATGAGTGCCGTGCTTATTATCATCTGTTGGATCGTTATCATAATTTATAAAATCATAATGATTTGTAGGGTTATAATTTGCTGATATTTCTTGATGAGTCATTAATGCCCCAGTGTCAACCACTGATATTTTGGCGCCACTTCCTGCTATTGGTTTGTTGTTAGCAGCTAGAAGAGCATAAGCTTTGGCAGCATTAATTTTTTCCAAACCCCATTGCTTTGTATATTCAGCAGTACGGTATATATCTTCTGCGCCATCTTCAATATCTTGCCATCCTAAAATTGGCTCTTCAGTAATAGGGTTGAAGATTTCTATTTCTTCTGCTGCTCTTTCTTGATTTCTAGCGACGTTATTAATGCCACCGCTAGAACATGATTTTATAAATAAGCTTAAAATTGATATTAGGAATATTGTTTTTTTTGATTTAATCATTCGACAAATAAAGGTTACAAAGTTAATTGTAATACCGAAATTTATCTTTAATCCAAATCTATAGATGGCAATTCCCACCTAAAAAACATATATAAAAACTAAACAATCTGACTTTATCTTTTTGGCTAAAAATTGCAAAAAGCCTTATACTATTTCCATAAATTAAATACTTATATTACAAAATATTTTTATTTT
>JALQXY010000147.1 GCA_023262945.1 Rickettsiales bacterium
TTTGCAATTTTTAGCCAAAGTTTTTTAGGTTGGAATTGGTATTGCTTACCTTTAACTTTAACATATTCCTTAGTAAAATAATTTCTCAAAGCCAAAGTAGCATTAAGTACTATGGCTTTTCTAAATTCTTTTGTTAAGAAATATCTTTTTGTTAAAAGAATAACTAATCTATACACGGTTTAATAAAGTAATTCTTAGTTTGTAATTTTAAGCTTAATTAACCTAAATCAACTTTATCGTGGATTTAGATTAAAGATAAAATTAACTCTAAAAAATTACTTAAAATATATTGTGTCACAAAATAAGATAGTTTGCAAGCACTTTTTTTAAAAAAAAGAAAAAACTTGTAAAATATTATTTATATCTAGCTATAAATAATCTTATTTTTTATAAAAAAAATTATATTGTTTCTTTTTAGGTTAACTTAAATCCATCAATAGATAAGTGGATGTGCGAGAAATATAATGACTACAAAAAGCCCTTGCAAATCAATTTGCTATTGACAGATTTAATACTAAATCCAATCTTTATCTTAAAAAATATTTTGTCATATTGTTTATTTTATAAGTTAAGTGATTGAGAGGTTTTTTAAAGATAATTAAATTTAAACAATGCCTAAAAATATCAAAGTTAAAATTCCGATATTTAAAACAATCTGTGAAATAGATTGTTTGGCAGAAGAAGAGCAGTCTATAATAGAAGTAGCCAGTCTTGTTAATAAAGAAATTGCTCAACTTTCTAGGCAATCAAATATAACCGATGAGAAAACTTTGATGCTTCTTTATTCTATAATAATTCGTAGAGAGTTAGAAAGAGATAATGATATTTCTTTGCAAGAGTTAGAGGATAGTATATCTAATATTACTAATCATGTTAAAAAAATAATAAACAAGATATCCCATTTATAAGTTTTTACAAATCAACCAATTTTGGTAATCTTGCTTACAATTCATGATTTTTTTTTGTATTTTTGCCTAGCAGATTCAATAAGTATAACTAGCGATCCATATATTAGTGATAATATAGAACCAACCAAAACAGAAATCTTAACTTTATCAAAGGCTTGTATGTCATTGGTAAAAGCTAGAGATCCAATGAACAAACTCATGGTAAATCCAATTCCAGTGAAAATGGCAACTCCGTAGAATTCTCCCCAGCTTGTTCCTTTTGGAAGGGATGCAATTTTAAATTTAACTGCCAGATAACTAAAAAGCATAACACCTATTTGTTTACCAAAAAACAAGCCACAAATAACGCCAATCATTATTGGGTCTGAAAAAATATTACCCATTTGAGAATTATCGATTTTTACTCCAGCATTAGCAAAGGCAAAAACTGGCAAAATTAAAAAATTAACACTTGGTGATAGGCGGTGATCTATATTTTCTAGTATGTTTGTTTTACCCGCTCTTAATGGAATAAACATAGCCATCAATACACCAGCAATTGTGGCGTGAATACCAGATTTTAAGATGGCGAACCATAAGAATATTCCACATAGAATATAAGGCCATATTTTACGACAGTTATAATAATTAAGTAAGATTAATCCAATAAAAGAAAATGATGATATTAGTAAAAATGGCGTACTAATTGATTTGGTATAGAAAAATGCAATTATCAAAATTGCCACTAAATCATCTAGTACCGCAAGAGCTACTAAGAATATTTTGGCTGATGAGGTGATTCTTTTGCCAAATAAGCATAGCATACCATAGGCAAAAGCAATATCTGTTGCTGTTGGCACGGCAAAGCCTTTTAGATAATTTGCATGATCCTTATTAAAAAAATAGAAAATTAAAGCCGGAATAACAACTCCGCCAATAGCGGCAATTGCTGGTAGTGATATTTTGGCCTTGGTTGAAAGATCGCCTTCGATAACTTCTTTTTTTAGTTCTAGACCGATCAAGAAGAAAAATATGGCCATTAAGCCATCATTAATCCAGTCGCGAATTGTTAATGGCTTGTAATAAGCAATAAAATCAATATTTATAGGCAATTCTACCGATAAAAACAAAAAATAAAGCTCTGAATCTACAGAATTGGCGATTGTCATGGCAAAAATAGTGGCTATAACTAATAATATACCAGTTGAAGATTCTAGTTCAAAGAATTTTTTGAAGGAATTATTGATAGTTTTTCTAATCATAAAATTGGTTAAATTTATTTAGGGGGCAAATAGATCTTGATAATTTTTCTATTTATATTAACGATAAACCTTTTGTAAAGTAAAATATTTTTTTTAAATAAGTGATAAATCGTCAGTTAGAAGATGTTATTTTAAAACAGCAAAATGCTTCAAATCCCTTGAAGTCGTGCTGGGTTTTTGCTTCTGCTGGGTCGGGTAAAACTAAAATTCTTATCAATCGCTTATTAAGGCTTTTATTGTCGGGGGTTTTGCCGAGTAAAATTTTATGTCTAACCTTTACCAAAGCTGCCGCTGGTGAAATGCATCATCGTATACAAAAAGATCTTAGTCAATGGGTTAGTTTAGATAAGCAAGAGCTAATTGATAGAATTTATCAAATGACTGGCAAAAAACCTAGCGCGGAAGATATAAAAAAAGCCAGAAGCCTATTTTTTGAAATTATCGACAATAAAGATAAAATAAAAATCACTACCATTCATTCATTTTGTCAGTCATTATTAAAGATTTTTCCATTTGAAGCCAAAATCAGTCCTAATTTTGATATTTTGGAAGAAAATGCTAAGAAAATTCTAATAAAAAGATCTATAGAGTTAGTTTTTAAGAAAAACAGTGATCGATTTTGTGATGAAAATGGAATTGGTAAATTATTTCAAGAAAATAATAAAAATGACATAGAAGAGGCGATAGAGGATTTGATAAAACACAAAGAGGATTTTGAACTATTGCAAAATAATTATCATAATATTGACGATATTATTAAGCAAATTTATCAAAATTTTGACTTGATAGAAAATGATAATTTTGATGCAATATTAAATGAGTTTAAAGAAAAATGCTTAAATGATGATATTTTATTATTACAAAAAGCTCTAGCCAACTCTAAGACCGCTAAAGATAATGCTGCAGCTCGGCAAATTGAAGATTTTTTAGCAAATTGCGATATATATAATTTTAATATATATAAAAAGGTATTTTTTATTAAGGAGGATGAAATAAGAAAGCCTTCAAGTCTTGTTTTAAAAGATACAAGTTTGAATGAAATATATCAAAAACAATATCAAATTATTGTTGAATATAATGATAAATTAAATTCGCTAAAGATATGTCAAGATAGCTCGCTTCTTTTGCGGTTGGCAAATGATATTTTGCATCAATACAAAATTATCAAGCAAAATAAATCTTTACTTGATTATGAAGATCTTATTGTTGCGACTAATCAAATTTTGCAAAATGACGATTTTTCTCATTGGATAAAAATGAAAATTGATAATATTTATGATCATATATTAATTGATGAATCGCAAGATACTAATCTAAAACAATGGAATATTATAAACTCTCTTACTGAAGATTTTTTTAGCGGTATTGGCGCATCTAAAAATAATCGTAGTTTATTTGTTGTTGGAGACGAAAAGCAATCAATTTATTCTTTTCAAGGAGCTGAGGCTGACATTAGTAATAAAATATATAATCAATATCAAAATAACTCTGCATTAATAGAAAAGATCAATCTTAATAATTCTTTTCGTTCTGCTGTTGATGTTTTAAAGGCGGTTGATCTTGTATTTAATAATAAAAATTACGGTCAAGCTATTTCAAAAACAAGTGATTATCAAAGTCATAATCCTATCAGAAATGTAAAAGGATATGTTGAGATTTGGCCAAAAATTGACGATTCTAAAAAAGATGAGCAATTTAATTATGTAGAGAATTTGCTTTTTATGAGTCAAGATCAATTTTTGAACGACAAAGAGCGAATGGCAAGATATATAGCCATTAAAATTAAATCTGATTTTTTATCTAAAAAGCCTTTGGAAGGTTTTGATCGTAGTGTTAATTTTGGTGATTATATGATTTTGCTACGCAATAAAACTAACGGTTTTGATAAAGCTTTAATAAAGGCTTTTAAATATTTTAATATTCCTTTTTCAAGTCAATCTCGTGTAAAATTTAGCGAATCTTTGGCTATTCAAGACTTTTTATCTTTAGCTAAATTTGTTACTACCGATTTTGATAATTTAAATTTGGCAGCATTGCTAAAATCGCCAATTTTTGGTCTTAGTGATGATGATTTGTTAATCATAATTAATTATGATAAAAAAGGATCAATTTTGCATAATTTAAAAGATATCAAATCTTACAAAGAATGTTTTGATATTTTAACATATATTAAAAACTTATCTCAAAATAATAATTGTTTTGATTTTTACTATCAGATTCTAAATCAAGATTTATTTAAAGAAAAATATATTGATTACTACGGGTTTCAAATAGAAGAGCTAATAGATAAATTTCTTAATATAGTATATGGTTTTTGCCAAGATGATTTTTGTGACTTGCAAAAACTATTAGAATTTATCAAAGAGGCTGATCCAGAAATTAGTTTAAAATCTTGCGATGAAGACAGTGTTAAAATATTAACCATTCATTCTGCTAAGGGTTTGCAAGCTCCTATTGTTTTTATAGCTGATTGTAGCTTTAATTCTAATAAATTAAAAAATACTAAAGAAATAATATCTTGGATAAATTTTAAAGATCATAAATTACCAATTTGGTGTAGTAAAAAATCTTGGCAAAATAAAATCATAAAAAATCATCTTCTAGATAAAGAGAAGAAAGCAAAAGAAGAATATTTAAGATTGCTATATGTCGCCATGACTAGAGCTGAAAACGAGCTTTATATTGCTGGTTTTGGTGTAGATGATGATCAGAAATCTTGGTATCAAATTATTAAAAATTGCTTAGGGGAGGGCTATTTTAATAATAAAATTTATCAAGATTTAGAATCATTATCACAAAAAATAAATAATAGCACTGAAGTAAAAAAAATTAAAAAAATAAGAAATAGCAAAAAAAAGTCTTTATTTTTTTTAAATAAGAGGGATGAAATTGCAAAAGAACAATTAAACCAATCGAATTTTGATTGTAATATTGGAGATAATTTTAATTTTAGTCAAATAAGAGGTAGTATAATTCATGAAATTGTTAATTTTATTATTAAAAATGTTAAATCTTCAGATTATTGGCTACAAGAAAAGGCTACGATGATAATTGATAAAAATCTTTTTTTGTCGCAAGCTCAAAAGAAAGATATTAATGATAAAATTAAAGATTTTATAAATTCTTTATTTTTACAACAAATAAGAAATAAAGAAATTAAAAGCGAAATTGAAATTGTTGATAATGGTAAGATTTATAGAATTGATCTTATTATTGAAGATAAAAAAGAGATATTAATAATTGACTATAAAACAGATAAAAAGGTTCCTAAGATCGCGCCATCAAATTATTGTAATCAATTGATAAATTACAAAAAATCTCTACAAAAAATTTATCAAAATACGGCGTTTTAAGCTCTATTCGGGTTATTGCCCAGCTTTTTTCATTTGATATTATCCAAAATCTGTTGATGTGCCTTGTTTTTACTCTTGCAGGCGCTTTTGTTTTTGAAATTACAGGTACCGGTGTCGTTCATTGCGCCGAACGCTAGCTCTTGGGGCGTATAAAAACCCCCCGCACTTATCCCGCACCCATTCGCGCCTCTCGGTGGGGAGATA
>JALQXY010000005.1 GCA_023262945.1 Rickettsiales bacterium
GCCAACATAATATTTCATAGTCACTCCTGTTTAAAGTTAATAAAACTGAAAAACTTAAATTATTTTTGAGGAATATTCAATATTACCTCGTATTAAAATAAAGGAGTGGCTTTATTGGTGATTATGGTATGTATTAAGTTAGGTTATGTTATTGAACCTAGATCAAATTTAATAGTTTTAATTGTTTTGCTATTTGATCTTTAGTTTCTTGGTTTGGCGAGCAAAGAGGCAATCTTGCTTCTTCGCTACATATATCAAGTAACGAAGCGGCATATTTGACAGGAATAGGATTTGTTTCCATAAATAACGCTTGATGCAAATTAGTAAGTTGATCCTGTAATTTTAAAGCTTCATCATATTTGCCGATAGCACATAATTTTTGTAGATTGCTAACTAAATTAGGAACAATATTAGAAGTAACTGAAATAATGCCATTGCCGCCCATTGCATTAAATCCAACAGCAGTCATATCTTCTCCAGATAAATATAAAAAATCTTTAGTTATTAATTTGCGTAAAGTTGCTACTCGAGCAAGATCTCCGGTAGCATCTTTAATTCCAATTATATTGCTAATATTTGCTAAATTTGCTATCTCAATATCTTTCATGTTAATTACTGAGCGTCCAGGAATGTTGTACAATATAACTGGCAGCCCAACTGCAGCAATTTCTTTAAAATGTTGATAAACTCCTTGTGGAGAAGGTTTGTTGTAATATGGGGTCACTACTAAGCAAGAATCAGCACCAATTTTTTTAGCATATTCGGTAAGAGCTATTGCTTCATGTGTAGAATTTGAGCCAGTTCCAGCCATAATTTTTATTCTTTTATTAGCTATCTCTACCGCCAATTTTATTACCAAATTATGCTCTTGATGAGAAAGAGTGGGAGACTCTCCTGTAGTACCGCAAACCACTATGCCATCTATATTTCCATCGATCTGAAATTCAATAATTTTTTCTAACGCTTTTTCATCTAACTTATTATTAATGAAAGGAGTTATTAATGCTGTATAAGTGTAGTTATTCATAACTAAAATTGTAATTGATTTTCTATTAACGGATTGGGTTGTATCAATTCCCACCTAAAAAACATATAAAAATTAAACAATCTGACTTTATCTTTTTGGCTAAAAATTGCAAAAAGCCTTAAGTCCTATAGGTATAGGACTTGCATTTTTTACAATTTTTATCTCAAAAATA
>JALQXY010000024.1 GCA_023262945.1 Rickettsiales bacterium
CCTGAGCTCAAGACCGCAGTTCTTTGAAACTACAGTTCCGACGCAATTTTACTCAAATCAATAGGTTATAATTTTTCTTAATTTTAATCTCAAAAATCTTTTGAATTTAATTCGTTTAAAGACGAGCTTTGGTATAAATCAAATTTTTATTGAAATTGTGGTCTTTTAATAGTTTTTTTAGCTATACGAAAATCTTGTATTTTTATTAAAAAAAACTTGACTAATCTCGATATTTATAGATAAAGGATTGAGTATTTATTTAGGCGTCCAACCCAGCTATATCAACAACCAAAATTATTTTTGATTTCGTTATTTGAGTATCAAGGCCTTGTATATGTCAAGAAATTTATTTGCAGAAAAGTGAAATATTTTTCTTTACTGATGTGTTTTTAATAAAGAAAATAAATAAGTACCAATTTGTTATTTTTAAGATCGCTAGAGTTTTTCTTAACTTCATCGAATGACCCATAATATTATGCGTGTAGATGTTTTTTTGAAGATGGCAAATGGCATTACTTTTACAAAATGATTTTTATAATATTTTTTAAAAATGGTTGAACAGATAAAGTCAAAAGCTGCTTTTACAATATTATGTCAAGATAAAGACTCTTTCTTGATCGACGTAAGAACAAATGAAGAATTAACTTTTGTTGGCGTAGTGCAAGATAAAGAGTTTAAGAATAAAATGATATCTATACAATGGTTAACATATCCGCATATGGAAGAAAATCCCGAATTCTTAAATCAATTAGAAGATATAGTTAAAAACAAAGAAGCAAAAATATTTTTTATATGCAGAACTGGCGCTAGATCAAATAATGCAGCGCAATTTTGTCAAAATATTGGTTATAAAAACTGCTTTAATATAATCAACGGATTTGAAGGAGATCTTAATGGTCAAGGGCAAAGGGGTCTTGTTAACGGATGGAAAGCTTCCAATTTATTATGGAGACAAAATTAAAATGCTTATAGAACAAAAAGCACAAGATTCCAATAAGGAACAAATATTTTTAAACTTCTTTAAAGAGCTTTGCTTATCTGATTTTGGAATTGACACCTTTAATAAATGGCTTTCTCAGCTTGACATTCTAATGTTGAATGACTCAGAGGTTATATTTAAAGCGCCGTCAAAATTTATTCGCGACTGGGTTAAGAGAGAATTCATTGAAATTAAAAATTCACAATTTTTGACAATTCTACAAAAAATTCAACCGGCCTTAAAAAAAGTCTCTATAGTTTTTATTGATCAAGAAAATGGTTATAAAAACATAGATAAAAGCTTTGCAGCAAAAAAAGTTATTAATTTATCGCCTTATGATAATGTTTTCGCCTTTGGTACTGAACTAAATCAACGATTTACCTTTGATAACTTTGTTAGCTGCAAATATAATAAGTTAGCTTTGTCTATGGCAAAAATTGCCGCGGGACTTGATATTCAAACCAATCTTTTTGACGATAAAATACCCCTTCTTATTCATGGTGGGGTTGGAATGGGAAAAACTCATTTAGCGCAAGCAATTGCCTGGCAGTTAAAAGAGCAAGATCCCAATAAAAAGATCATATATCTTTCAGCTGAAAAATTTATGTATCACTTTGTTAAGTCAGTGAAAAATAACGATATCATGTCTTTCAAAGAAAAGATGCGTTCAATTGATGTTTTAATCGTTGATGATATTCAATTTATCGCTGGCAAAGAAAGTACTCAGCAAGAATTTATGAACTGTTTTAATTCTTTGGTAGAGGATAATAAGCAGGTAGTATTGGTTTGTGATCGATGCCCCAATGATTTAGAGAAAATTGATGAAAAGCTTAAATCAAGAATTGCTGGAGGAATGGTTATTAATTTCAGAAATCTTGACTTCAAAGATCGTCTTATCATTTTACAAGAAAAATCACAACTTTTGGGTCAGAAAATTAGCGACGATGTAATAAATTTTATTGCTCAAAATATTAAGAGTTCTGTGCGCGATTTAGAAGGTGCTATTAAAAAATTAATTGCTGAGAAGTTGTTTCTGGACGAAGATATAACAATTGATAATGCCAGAAAAGTTCTTAATAGTTATATTACTAAATCTGATTCAGTAATTCCCACTATTGCCAAGATTCAAAAAATAATAGCTAATTTTTACAATATTAAGATATCTGATCTAAATTCTACCAGCCGCTTAAGATCAATAGCTAGACCTAGACAAGTTGCTATGTATTTGGCAAAAAACTTTACCAATGAGAGTCTGCCAAGAATCGGTGATAAGTTTGGTGGTAAAAATCATGCCACAGTGATTCACTCATGCAAAACAATAGAAAGTTTGATTGTTAAAGATTTAAAACTAGCAAACGACATTAAATCTTTAGAAGATAAGTTAAGCTAATTTAGATTCATCATTAAAATGAATAAATCCTCAAGGCCTTTGACATGTTGGATAATAGGAGCTAGCCATGGCATAGGAAAAGCTCTTGCCTATAAATATCATAAAGAAGGATATAATGTTATAATTTCTGCACGTAGCAAAAACGATCTTAAATTGATAAAAAGCGATCTTTGTCAAGAAAGCAATCAGGTCGTTGATATTGCTTTTGACATCAATGACTTTACGTTATTTTCTAAGAGCTGCAATTCAATAATTAAAAAATTCAAAAAAATAGACTTGGCCATTTTTTGTTCGGCCATTTACGAGCAAATGGATGTTTTTGATTTTGACATTGAATTGGCGCATAAGATATTCAATACTAATTTCGGCGGCTGTTTAAATTTTATTAAAATAATCACAACTCAAATGCAGCGGCAGCAATTTGGTCATATTGCCATGATTGCCAGCGTGGCAGGATATTTTGGGCTTCCAAATTCTCTAGCTTATGGTGCTTCCAAGGCGGCAATGATAAATTTGACAGAAGGTATTTATTCGCAATTAAAAAGAAAAAATATTGACTTATCCCTTATAAATCCAGGCTTTGTTGATACGAGATTAACAAAAAAGAATAAATTTTCAATGCCTTGCATCATATCTCAAAAAGAAGCGGCGGATTTAATTTTTTCTGGTCTAAAAAAGAAAAGATTTGAAATACATTTTCCCTTAAAATTTACTTTATTTCTAAAACTAATTAAATTATTACCATATAGAGCCTTATTTTACTTAACCAACAAATTGTTATAATTTTTATGCATTTTTCTAGAAAATTTTCTAAAAGATTTTTAATATTATCTTTAATAATATTTAATTCTTCTTGTGCTTTTTTGAACATAAAAAAGCCAATGACAGTTCCAGATGCTTTGAAAAGTGGTGTTACTGCTGACGTAAAAAGCTTTTTTGATGGTGATATTGAGGCTTTTGCGGTTAGGTTTGACAAAGATAATAAAATAATCTCAAGTCGTATTATTAAAGTGAATGGTAGTTGGGAAGAAGGAAAGGGTATAATTAGGCAGCAATTTGTTGATGATAAAAAAGAAAAAGACTCAAGAACCTGGCTGGTAACTGTTGAAAATGGAAAGAATTTTAGCGCTATTGGTCACGATATAGTATCTCCAGCAAAGGGTGTGCAGAATGGCAATGTTATTTATATGACTTATAGCCTATCTAAAGCTAATGACGATTTGCAAAAAAATATCACAGATTATGAGGATAAAATGTTTATGGTTGACCAAAATTCAATGATAATGATAACAAATCTTTTTGTTAAAGGTAGATCTATCGGTCATGAAATCGTATCCTTAACAAAAGTTGACAAGAAATCAGATATTGAAAATAAAAGCGTCTCTGATGACACTCCTGCAAAAAAGCTATTTACTCCCATGATTAAATCAGCTAATAGCGACAATTAATACTAATTTCAAGTTAAAATGGTAATTTCATGATTGATCACGATTTATATCCGATATGTATTGTAGCTGCGCCAAAAGATAAATTTTTATAACTAACATCAACAAAACCCGCTTCTTTTATCATTTGAGCAAAATCATCCTGATTGGGGAATCTGCGAATTGATTCAACAAGATATTGATAAGAATCGCGATCTTTTAAAACCAATTCACCAATTTTTGGTATGATTTTAAAAGAGTAACAGTCGTAAAGTTTCTGCAAAAAATAATCATTGACCTTAGAGAATTCAAGGCAGATAAATTTGCCCCCTTTCTTTAAAACTCGATTTGCTTCTTTTAATCCATTATCAATATTAGTAAAATTTCTTATACCAAAAGCTATGGTATAAAAATTAAAATTATTGCTAGAGAAATTAAGATTTTCACCATCTCCAAGGATGAATTCTAAATTATTAAAGCCGTGATTGTTAATATTTCTTTCTTTGCCAACTTCTAACATTTCTTGATTTATATCAACAATTTTGATATCGGAGTTGATATGTTCTTTGATAGATTTTTTAGCTATACGAAAAGCAATATCTCCAGTACCGCCGGCAACATCTATTATTTGATAGTTATTTGTTTTTTTGTTTGTTAATTTATCTTGCTTGCAAAAATAAACTTCTTTTATCATTTCATTTTTCCATATTCTATGAATTGATAAGCTCATTAAATCATTCATTAAATCGTATTTATTGGCAACATTGGAAAATATTTTTTTAACCATATTTGATTTTTGATCTTTGGCTACTGTTTTGAAGCCGAAATGCGTTTTATTATCTTGTGACATGCTAGAAACTAAAGATTTTGATTTTACGTTACCAATGCAATTGATTGCGCAGCAGCCCAATCAAAGCAAAGAAAAAACTCCAATGCTAGTTTGTGATTTTAGGCAGCAAATGCTAGATAAGCAAGTTATAGATTTTATTGACTATATTGAAGAAAATGATGTCGTTGTTTTTAATGATGCAAAAGTTATAAAAGCTAAATTACGAGGATATTTAAAGCGCAGCGATGCTTGGATTGATTTTAATCTTGATCGTCAATTGCAATCTGATCAATTTGTGATTTGGAATGCTTTATGTCGTCCAGCTAAAAAAATAAAGCAAGGTGACGTTTTAGAAATCTCCACTGACTTTATGGCACTAGTAAAAGAAAAGCTTGATAGCGGATTTATTATTTTGCAATTTAATTATCCTCTTGCAGATTTTTTTTCTAAAATAGATCTATATGGCGAAGTGCCATTGCCTCCTTATATAAAAAGAGACAAATCTGATAAAAATGATCAAAATAACTATCAAACAATTTATGCTAAAAATGGGGTAGCTGTTGCGGCTCCAACTGCCGGATTGCATTTTGATCAGAAGATCATAGATAAGATTTTGCAGAAAAAAGCAAAAATTGCTTTTGTTACCTTAAATGTTGGCGCAGGTACTTTTCTGCCAGTAAAAAGTGATATGATAAAAGATCATAAAATGCATAGCGAGTCCTTTTTTGTATCACAAGAAAATGCTGACATTATTAATGAAGCTAAAAAAGAGAATAAGAAAATTATTGCCGTAGGCACGACCACTTTAAGAGTTTTGGAATCTATTATGCAAAAAAATAATAAAGTAAAAGCTGGATTTGATGAAACTGATATATTTATTTATCCACCTTATGATTTTAAAATTGTTGATATGTTATTAACCAATTTTCATTTGCCAAAATCAACTTTATTTATGCTTG
Source organism: Rickettsiales bacterium (assembly GCA_023262945.1). Classification (GTDB taxonomy): domain Bacteria; phylum Pseudomonadota; class Alphaproteobacteria; order Rickettsiales; family UBA1997; genus UBA1997. The sequence goes on from JALQXY010000024.1 coordinate 5,582, forward strand.
TATGTGCTTTTATTGGCAAAAATAATGCTCATAAATTATATAATCATGCTATTGCAAAAAAATATCGCTTTTATTCTTATGGAGATTGTACTTTATTAATAAGAAATAATTTTTAAAACAATATATTGAGTTTATATTTAGGAAAATATTTACTGTAGCAGATTCAAAAGTCTTTTTAATTATATTTAATAAATAATTATAAAAAATTATGAAAATAATAGTAGCAAACTGGAAAATGAATCAAAGCTTTAAAGAAGTTAATGAATGGCTGCAAATCTATCTTGATGCCGTATCTAAAAAGGCTGAAATTTTAGAGAATCAGCGTCTAGTTTTGTGTCCACCTTTTCATGTTATAGAATATATAGATAGTGAGTTAGTATCTGCATCTTTAACTTACTTTGAAGAAGAATTTAAAAAACAAGGTAAGGAAATTTCTGATATTTCGCAAGAAGAGCTGCATGAAATGATAATCAGCAGTAGAGCAATTAGTCTGGGTGCCCAAGATTGTCATTATCGAGAAGAGGGCGCGTATACCGGTGATATCAGTGCTAAAATGCTATCTGATATTGGTTGTGAATTTGTTATCGTGGGGCATTCTGAAAGAAGATTATATCACGGAGAAAGTGACAAAATGATAGCACAAAAAGCTAGAGTTGTTATCAACAATGGAATGTTACCAGTGATTTGCATTGGCGAATCGAAAGAATCGAGGCAACAAGGAAAGCATTTTGAGTTTATTTATAATCAATTGGCTACATCAATACCTAAGGATGTGGATTTTGCTCATCTAATCATTGCTTATGAACCTATTTGGTCAGTAGGTACTGGCGTGATACCTACAACAGAGCAATTACAAGAAGTGGCAAAAAATATTGAAGATTTTGTCGCAAAGAATTTATCTGGTCGCTTTGAGAATCTTTATATATTATATGGTGGATCAATAAATTCTCAAAATTCTAAACAATTAATCAATACCAAAGGAATTTCTGGATTATTGGTTGGCAAGGCTAGCTTGGATGCCGAAGAATTCTGCAAAATAGCTTCATTAAAATAACTTAAATAATTTATCAAAAATGAAACAATTTAAAAAAGAGGATAAGGTGACTCGTATCGAAAGTGATTCAATGGGTGAAATTGAGGTGCCAATCGATGCTTACTATGGCGCACAAACTGCACGTAGTATCAAAAACTTCCCTATTTGTAATCAAAATGCTGGTCATAAGATGCCAAAAGAAATAGTTGAAGCTATGATTTTGGTTAAAAAAGCAGCCGCTCTTTCTAATCAAGAAATTATGCAAAGCGAGTCTGGCGCCACTAATTACAAAAAATATTCCAATGATATTGCTCAAAAAATTATTGATAGCGCCGATGAAATTTTAACTGATTTTGATTTTTTTTATGAAAATCATTTTCCTTTGGTAATTTGGCAAACTGGCTCAGGAACTCAAACTAACATGAATTGCAATGAAGTTATTGCTGGCCTTGCTAATGAAAAGATAACTGGCAAAAAAGGAGGTAAGGAGCCAATTCACCCTAATGATCATGTTAACTTAGGGCAAAGTTCAAATGATACATTTCCAACTGCTATGCATGTTTGCGCAACATTGCTTATCTATAATAAATTAATGCCAACCTTATTAAGATTTTATGATGAATTAAAAATTAAAGAGAAGGAATTTGGCGATATTGTTAAAATTGGCCGTACCCATACTCAGGACGCTACCCCCCTTACCTTGGGACAAGAGTTTTCTGGTTATAAATATCAAATATTGAACAACATATTGCGTCTCAATGATGCCGTGGATAATGTTATGTTTTTAGCTCAGGGGGGTACCGCAGTTGGTACTGGCCTTAATTGTCATCCTCGTTTTGCTACAAAATTTGCTGATAAAATTTCACAAATTTCTAAAATTAGTGATAAGGTAAAAAATATTGCTAATAAAGTGCAAAAATACGACGATTGGAAAGAAGTTCACGATCAATTCTTGAATCACAAAAATCAATTTGTAAGTAGCTATAATAAATTCGAGTCCTTATCTAGCTGCGATGGTTTAGTTGAATTATCTGGTACTTTGAATACTATCGCTGTTTCAATTATGAAAATAGCTAACGATATTCGCTTCCTTGCCTCTGGTCCAAGATCTGGTCTCGGCGAGCTTATTTTACCAGAAAATGAGCCTGGATCATCAATTATGCCAGGAAAAGTAAATCCGACTCAATGCGAGGCTTTAACAATGATTGCTTGTCAGGTAATCGGTAATCATACTGCGGTTACAATAGGTGGATCCAATGGTCATTTTGAGCTTAATGTTTTTCGTCCAATGATTATTTCTAACATCGTTAACTCAATTAACTTATTGAGTGATGGCGTTGAGAGTTTTATAGATCAGTGTTTGGTTGGAATAGAGCCCAATAAGCAAAGAATTGATAACTTACTTCAGCAGTCGCTAATGTTGGTAACTGCTTTAAATCCTTATGTTGGATATGATAATGCCGCTAAGATTGCCAAACAAGCCCATAAAGACGGATCAACATTAAAAGAAGCGGCAATAAAGCTCAATTTGGTCACCTCTAAGGATTTTGATAAATGGGTCAATCCAAAAGATATGGTATAATTAGGTTATTGAATTTGTCGTAATAAATTGCTTTTCTCTCTTCTAATCAAAAGATTATTTAATTATATTGGCGAATAAAGTGCGTTTTTTAATAACTGGTGGTACAGGTTTTATTGGTAAAAAGCTTTGTCATGAATTAAAAGATCATGAAATCTTTATATTAACCAGAAATAAGAATCTCTATCAGGACAAAACTCTTAACTATATAAATAATATAGATCAACGAGTCTTTGATTATGATATTATTATTAATCTAGCTGGAGAGCCAATATCTCAATATTGGTTTGAAGGTAAGAAAAAAGAAATCTATAATAGTCGAATTCTCTTAACTAAAGAAATCGCTAATCATATAAAGTTAGCTAAAAAAAAGCCTTCTTTGTTTATTACTGGATCAGCAATTGGCTATTACGGTATTGATAATGTTAAATGTGATGAGAACGATGAAATTGTCCTTAATAATGATTTATTTTCACAAAAAATTTGCCATGATTGGGAAAGTGCTGTAGATGAAATTAAAAAATTACGAATTGTCAAAATAAGAACAGGAATTGTTCTGGGTAGGGAAGGTGGAATTTTAAAGAAAATGCTGCCACCATTTAAGTTGGGTCTTGGTGGTAAAATTGGCAGAGGAGAGCAATATATAAGTTGGATTGATATAAATGATTTAATAAAGGCAATATTATATATCATAGATAATGATACCATTTTTGGAGCAATAAATCTTACTTCCCCAAACCCTGTAACTAACGGTGAGTTTTCTAAGGAGCTTGCTAAATTACTAAAAAGGCCTTGTGTTTTTGATATGCCAAAAATTCTTGTTGAAATATTATTTGGACAAATGGGAAAAGAGCTTTTATTGGGTGGAAAAATGGTTTACCCAAAAAAATTACTAGAAAGTGGTTTTAAGTTTGATTATGATAAGTTAACCAATTCGCTTTCTCGTATAATAAAATGATAATTGATCAAAATAAAAACACCCTATCTCAAAATATTGAGAATCTAAATTGGCTCATGATATCATTAATCATAATTCTGGCCTTTATTGGATTTTTAATGCTATATTCAGCGGGTGGCGGATCTTTGCGGCCGTGGATGATAAGGCAAATGTGGTTCTTTGTTATATTTTTTCCTATAATGATCTTTATTGCAATTACTGACATAAAGATCTGGTTTAAATATGCTTATGTTTTATACAGCATATCCTTATTTTTAATTATTATTGTTGCTGTTGTTGGTCATAACGCTATGGGTGCTACTAGATGGTTTAAAATTGGATCTATCACAATCCAGCCCTCTGAGATTATGAAAATTTGTACAGTATTTGCGCTAGCTCGTTATTTTTATAACATTGAAATTGAGAATATTGGAAAAATTAGATTTATTGTGATACCGATTTTACTTATTATCGTACCTTCTATATTGATTTTTAAACAGCCAGATCTTGGTACAGCAACAATTTTATCTTTTGTTGGGATTTCGGTCTTGTTTATGGCTGGAGTTAAGGCGTGGAAATTTATTTCTGCTGGCTTTGTTGTTATAATTTCGATCCCATTTATTTGGAATTTCTTGCTTTATGACTATCAAAAGCAGCGTGTATTAACATTTTTGAATCCAGATAAAGATCCTTTAGGTAGTGGTTATAATATAATACAATCAAAAATAGCTATTGGTTCCGGAGGTATTTTTGGCAAGGGTTATCTTAATGGTACTCAAGGACAGCTTAATTTCTTACCAGAAAAGCAAACTGACTTTATCTTTACGATGCTTGCGGAGGAGATTGGTTTTATTGGTAGTTTTTTTACTATTGCCGTTTATCTTGCTATAGGGATGATTTGTTTTTCTATCGCTATCAAAACCAAGCATCAATATGGTAAATTATTGGTAATGGGTGTAGCTAATATATTCTTAATTCATATGTTTATTAATATTGCCATGGTAACTGGCTTGATACCAGTTGTCGGAGCTCCTTTGCCATTTATTTCTTATGGTGGTACTATTGTGGCTTCGATGATGATTGGCTTCGGCTTGGTGCTTAATGTTGATTTATACAAAAATAGTGATTTAAGATTAAATAATCGTAATTCACTTTTAAATTAAAGCATTTTTTAACAACTCTTTGTTTTAAAAATGTCTAAAAATTTCTTTAAAAAAAGTTTAACTTGATTTTAAAAAGGTGTAATTTAGAAATTTCTTACCCTTGCAATTGTTGCAAATAGATTATTTAACCACGATTATCTAATAAATTATAAACCGATTTGCTTTTTTTATCATCACCAAACATAAGCCGACTAAATAAAAAATCGCTATTCCTTTTTTGCTGCCTTAAATTTCCATTTTTTCTTGAATCAATTAAAAGCATAAATTTCTCTTCAATTGGAGCTAACTTGATTAGACTCGTCTTGATTTATGTTTTAACATTTTTACCGCCCCTTAAATTTGCAACTTCTACAGCTCATGCAAATAATCTACCCATAACTCCAGATGGATCAACTAATACACAGATAGATTCGGCAGCAAATGGTGTTTCAGTTGTTAACATAGCTGCACCTAACTCTGGAGGCTTAAGTCATAATAAATTTACTGACTATAACGTTAATCCATCAGGCTTAGTAATAAATAATGCCACAGGCAATCCTAATCAAATTATTAAAACAAACCTTGCTGGACTCATTGTTGATAACCCAAATCTATTAACTTCAGGCTCTGCTAGAGTTATTTTAAATGAAGTAACCAGCGCAAACAGATCAATTTTGAATGGCTATACAGAAATTGGAGGAAAGCAGGCAGATCTCATAATTGCAAATCCTAATGGCATTGAGATGAATTCAGCCGGGTTTATTAATATTGCTAGATTAACTGCAATGGTTGGTAGCGCAAACCAATTTAATGGAGATCCAAGCGATTTATCCTTCAATTTAAATGGCAATAAAAATTCAGGCAATAATTTCTTACCTAAGTTAACAATTTCAGGACTTGGTCTTGATGTGACCAGAGTTGCTGAAACTGATCTTGTTGCGAGTATTATGGAAATTGTTGCGCCAATTTATGGAATTAAACAAGAGCTTAATGAAAATAATGAGGTAATAATTACCAATGAAGCCACTATTAACTTAAGATCTGGTGATAAAGAATTTAATTACAATACAAAATTAGTTACTTCAGACAACACAAATCCAGGAAGTAATAGGTCAGATGAAGTTGCTATCGATGCTTCAAATATAGCAAAAATTCAAGCGGGGCAAATTTACATGATAGCTACCAAAGAAGGATTTGGAGTTAAATATACTGGTGACATGCTTGCAAGTCGCGCTGGAGTAGAGGTGGATGCTAAAGGCAATATTGTGTATAATAATGTGCTTGCTGAGGCTGGAAATATAAAGGTTAAAACAACGAATGGTGATATTGCAGCTACTGGTATAACCCACGCTAAAGACGCAAATAGTGACGTAATATTAGATGCTGCAGGTAATGTTACCAATGAAGGACAATTACTAAGTGCTAGAGATATAAGTGTAACTGCTGGCAATAGCTTTGAAAATAAAAAACTAAAAGATGATCAAGATAATGATTTGATTAATTTAAGTAATAATGACTTCATCATCAATGCTGTCCAGTTAATTAATTCAGGAATCATTTCTGCTAATAATGATCTTACACTAACCAACAATGAGGTATTGAGTAATGAGGGCCAAATCATAGCTAATAGAAATTTAAGTCTAACTTCAAATCAAATTACTAATGGGGATTTGATAATTGCAGGCAATAAAGTTAACATTACAGTTACTGATTTCTTGACTAATGATGGTGATATTTTAAGTCTTGTAGAAAATCTACTCAATGAAAATTCATTACCAGACACTGCATTAACAATTAATGCTTTAGATTTAAATAATAATAAACAAATTGCAGCAAATAGTGCGATTATAATTAACTCCAATGACTTAAATAATAATACTGCAAACAGTCAAATCATCTCAGGTAAAAATATTGATCTAAATATCACAAACCTGAATAATGATTCAGGAACAATAGATAGTAGAGATGTATTAAAAATCAGAAATTTAACAACAAATAATTCACAAGCTGCTCTTTTATTTGCTATCAGTGATACAAATACATCAATAAGCAATGAAGCGGGATATCTTAAAGCCACAAATGCTATTGATATAAATATAGGTTCTAGTGATTATGATATTGAAGGTATATTAGAAACAGATGGATCAATTAATATCAGGGCAAATAATATCACTAATCAAGGAGATTTAAGGGCGATTGATTATATTAAGATTGTTGCAAATGATTCCTTTGTTAATGGCATAAACGGGGGTGATAATTCTAATATAAAGATAGCCTCCAATAATTATCTGGAAATAGAAGCAAATAACAACATTAATAATTACGCTATTCTTTCAGCCAAAACAATCCTTTCTCTAAAATCCTTAAATGGAAATATCAATAACTATGATGGGGCTGAACTTCTTGCATCAAATCAAGATAATCCTTCGAACTCTCAGTTAACATTAGAAGCAATTAATGGTGCAATTAACCAATATAGTAAGAATAGCGTTGTTGTAAATGGTGATCATACTATTACTGCTAATGATTATACCAATACTGGAAGGATAGATATAGCAGGAACTTTAACCATGAACATTACCAATAATCTTATTAATGAAATTGGAGCATTAATTTATGCTGGTAATAATATGTATTTAAATATTGGTTATGATCTTACCAATAAAACTAATGCTACAATCTATGCAGAAAATGATTTAATAATCAGAAAAAGGGAGTTTACTAATCAAGAGCAAAGCAATCTAAATAATTTAAAAGATGATATTACAAACCTAGAATTAATTACTGATAAGACTGAAGATCAGATTGATTTATTAAAGCAAAAGAGGCAGCAATTGATTGATTTATACAGCCTTATTAAGATAAATAAATTAGATAATATTTCTGCTAATATACAGACATATAATGGAAATATTATCATATATACTAAAGAGCTAAATAATAAAAGATCATCTTTTGCCACTCAGAATGCTGCAAAAGAAATATATAATTATAAAATAGATGGTAAATATTGGCATAGTTTAAATCAATATAGCTATAGTGGGGTTAATGATATAGAATCAATAATTGATTCGGGAAATGATATGATATTAAGTATTACCAATAATCTAAATAATGAAGGCAGCGCTATCTATGCTAAAAGAAATCTTGATATCAGTATTGACTCCTCTACCAATAATATCAATAACAACTCATATTATGTTTATAGCGGAACAAGAGAATATTACTTAGGAAAAAAAGGTCACTATGGTGATAGCAGTTGGAGAAAATGGGGTCAAGGTAAATGGGGTCACCATTCAGAAAAGATCATCTATACTGATCAGCAATATGCTACAGCTCTAATTAAAGCTGGATCATCTATTGCTATTAATGGTAATTATAATTCTTCTATAGTAAATGATGATCCTAACTTTAATAATTATGATCAAGAAATTATAGATAGATCTACTGATCAAAAGTCTATCAAGATAGTAAATGGAATAGATATTAATAATCTTTTAAATACTGGTAAAGTAGACAAAGATCTATCTGATTATTTAAATGGCCCAGATAATCAGGGTATGTTTACCAAAAACCCAAATCCTAATGGCCCACTATTTGAAACTAGAAGTGAGTTTGTGGATCAGTCAAAGTTTTTTGGCTCTGATTACTTCTATCAAAAAATAGGACTAGATCTTACAGATGTGCAGACCCAGTTAGAACAAAATAACTCAAGATTAGTTGGTGATCAATTTTTTCAGACAAAAATAATAGAAGAACAACTTAGAACTGTTAAAAAGAATTCATTATTAATTTCTGAAGGAAGCGATATAACATCAACAAGTCAAGAGATCAAATCTCTTTTTGATAATGCCTCAGAAGAATTCTTTAGACTTGGATTCGCAGTTGATGAACCACTTACTCAAACTCAAATAGACTCATTAGAAAAAGATATAGTCTGGTTTGAAACTGAAACAATAAATGGCGAGCTTTATGTTGTTCCTAAAATATATCTAACAAAAGCAACCAGAGAAAACCTCGAAAAGAATGATTCTTTAAGTGATAAAGCGGTAATGTTTGCTGGTGCTGATATGATTTTAAACGGGGCTGATGGTGCAATTAAAAATGCAGGATCGATTAATGCTGGAAACAATATTAATATAAACACCAGTGGCAATATTATAAATGATAATTTTTCTGAAATTATTGCTGGTAATAATTTAGATTTAGTGTCAAATTCTGGTTCAATTGTAAATAAATCTAAATTGAAAGCAGATGGAGCTATGATTATTAGTGCTGCAAATAATGTTTATAATATTGCTAGTGTAAAAACCAATGACGCTAATCTTTTAAATGAATTTTCTGGAATTTCTCCATATTCTGTGAATAATGCAACAGTTAGAGAATCTGGCAATATTTCAAGTAAGTTAATAGAAAATGCATCAATATCATCCACGAGCCTAATTGTAAGCGCAGGAAATGATTTTAACAATTATGGCTCTGATATTATAACAACTGGAAATACTACAATTAATGCAGGAAATAATGTTAATATAAGTACAGTAAAATTAAGAAATAGGAGGGATTATAAAGATAAAGGCATTACTTCAATTACCGATGAAACAAAAAATATAGGATCGAATATAACTTCAGGTGGAAACTTAGCTCTTTCTTCAAATAATGATACCCTAATAAAAGGAAGTAATGTTAATGTAGATGGTAATGCAGCTATAAATACAGGAGGTGATTTAAACATAGTTTCAGCAACAGATTCTTATTATAATTTTGAAGCTAGAAGGAAAAAAGGTTCATTTGGCAGAAGATCTTCATCCTCATCCACTAAATCTAGTAATACAAATGTTGAATCAAATATTAATGTAGCTGGAGACATTAATTCAATTAGTGAAAAAAATATTGGCATTGTTGCCTCAGACTTAACTAGTAATACTAGCAATATTAACCTAATCACTAAAGATCAAATAAATATCTTATCAGCAAGTGATATCTTAGAAACTAAAACAACAAGTAAAAAACATGGATTAACTACAACGGCTATAAATAACAAAACCAACAAAACCATTACCCAAGTTACAAGCGATCTAAATGCAGGAAATGGTAATATTTCTTTAACTTCAGGTGGGGATACAACAATAATAGCTAGCAACATATCAAGTGGAAACGACACCAATATCAAAGTTGGTAGTTACATTGATGCAGCAACAAATACTGAAACTATAAATAACAAAGCTACTTTAAATGTTCTAAATGCTATGGATAGTGAATATAATTATGAGTATAGTTCAAAAATTGGCATGGATGGTGTAGCAATAGCGGTTGGTGCGTTAACTGGTGGTGGACTTGGAATGTATATGGGTGCTCAAGCTCAAAAAGGAAATATAAAGGTTAAGGAAAGTTATGACAAAACCTTGGTAGAAAGTAATATAAAAGCTGGAAATAATTTAAGTATAAGATCAGCAAGCGATGTAAATATAGTTTCTTCTGATTTATCATCTGGTACAGGAGATACAACAATCATAGCTGGTAGCTTAATTGATAATAACGATAATTTGGTAATAACTGACAAAGATGCTGATATTAATATTGCTAGCGCCGTTGAGACTCATTACAGCTTTGAACAAAATCAAAAACTAAGAGCTGACTATGGCGGAATTGCTACTGGTTCAGCTCTAGCCTTGGCTTCTGTTGCTGTAGCAGGCCCTGCAGGGTTATTGGTAGCAGGTGGAGTAGCAGCAAATGCTGATAAATTTGCTCAAAAGAATAGTACAACGGAAAACTTCCGAAGACGAGATTTTCAAAATAGTTCAAATGTAAATAGTGGTAATGACATTCTATCTAATTCACAAAATGACACCAATGTTGTCGCTAGTAATTTAAATGCGAATAGAGATACAATATTAACTGCTAATAATATCAATATTGTTAGTGCGACAGAGCTTGATCTAAGCTCTCAAAGTTCCAGTAAAACTAGATTGCTGGCTTCAGAAAAGGAAACAATAGACGTAACCAAAACTATCAATAAGGCATCAAATATAAATTCTGGAAATAGCTTATTATTACAATCTGGTGGAGATACAAATATCATCTCATCAAATGTTGCTGTTGGAACTAAAGATAGCGATGGAAACTTAATCAAAGGTGGAGATGCAACAATAATTGCCGGAAAATATACTGATGAAACTGGAACAGAAATTTATGATAAAGATGCAAAAATAAATATTGCAGCAGCTCAGGATGTTGAAACTAGCATCCATAAAGTAGAAAAAATGAGCGTCAAAATCAATGATGTTGATAAGATAGCAAAAGGCTTTGCAACCATTTATGGAACTACTGGCGCTATTATGTCCTCTTATAAAATAGAATATCAGGATAGAAAAGACACTAGTACTACCACAACTAATCAGGCAAGTAATATTGATGTAGCAAATAATTTAGTTACAAATTCAGCTTCAAATACCAACCTATTAGCTAGCAACATAAATGTTGGCAATGATGCTTTAATGGTTGCAGGAACAATGAATGTTAATGGAGTTAATCAAATTAATGATAAGGCGAATATTAATATCATTTCAGCCAAAGATACCGTCACAACCAAGAAAAAGAATGATCAATTAATATTAGCTAACGATATTGAAGTTGGCGGTGATATTACAGCAGGAACATTTGAGCATAAAACAGAAAAATCTTATACAGAAACTAACGCAGCCTCAGCAATTACTGTTGGCAATAATTTAGATATGGATAGCACCAATGATATTAGCATCATTGGAAGTAATGTAATGGCAGGTGGAGATGCCACTCTTACAGCAGGTAGAAAAGTAAATATTCTAGCTTCACAAAATAATTCTAATGCTAGCACTAGTAATTTATCTGGTGAAATGGGAGTAGAATTAACATTAGACGCTAATGAGATTTCAGCAGGAGCTGCTGTTAGAATGGATTATCAAGATGATGAATCAGAAAATAGCAGACAAGCTTCTTCTAATGTTTTAGCAAGTAATATTTTCGTTAACTCAAAAGACGATATTAATTTAGGCGTAAGTAATTTGTATGCTCAGAACGATATCAATTTAACCTCAACTGATGGCAATGTTAATATCCTCTCTGCTAATGAGATGACAAAAGAAGATAAGCTTCATTTAGGAATGGAAGCTGGAGTTAAAATTGGAATCACACATAATATTGGAAATACCATAGATTCACTTAAAGGACTGGCTGATATTGATTTAGCAAATTTAACTGGGGTTGGTCAGGCGCAAGCTACAATTGATATGGTCAGCGCACTTCTTAGCGGTGATAATGTTGATGAAATGCTAGAAGGAAATGAGCAAGCAATAAATGATACATCTAAACTTCTTAATGCTGGAGGAACTGGCGGCAGCGCAGGAATTATTCTTCATGTAGAAGCAGAAGCTGATAAAACAACAAGTAAAAACAATCAAGCTTTAGGTTCTCTAATAAAAAGTGGTAATGACATCAACATCGCAAGTAATAATAAAGATATAAAAATTGAAGGATCAGCATTATTAGCCAATAATGATGTTAATTTAACAGCAGGAAATAATATTGATATTATTGCAAGCAACAATAATAGTAGCTTTAAAAATGTTGGCGGAAGCCTTTCTTTAGACATTGCTCTTTATGGTGCTGGATATTCAGTTGGAGGTGAATTACACGGAGCTAAAAATAGCAATAATAGCTACAATAATAGCGTTATCAATGCTGATAATAATGTAAATATCGCTACAGGAAATAATACATCAATAAAAGGAGCTAATATCGAAGCTAAAAATGATTTAGCGATGAATATAGGTGGCAATCTTGATGTTCAGTCCCTACAAAATACTAGTAAGGAAAGATCATTTGCTGTTGGCGTTGGATATGGCACCATGAATGGTGGGCAAAGTTATAGTGCTAATGTTGGATATTCTAAGGGAGATAGAAAATGGGTAGATGATCAAACAACATTAATTGGTGGAAACTCTGTTGATATCGCAGTTGCTAATAACACAAATCTAGTTGGAGCAGTTATTGCTAACAAAAAAGAAGATGGAACAGATGGTGGTAACTTAACCTTAGCAACCAACACATTAACTTACTCTAATATTCAAGATAAAGATAAAGCGAGAAGCTTTTCAGTTAGTGGAAGTTATTCTGCTCAAGGCTCAGCCAATGATAATAATAGACAATCCCAAAGATCTCAAAGTAGCACAAGTGGCAGCATAGGTTATTCAATGCATGATAGACAGCAAGACACCAATGCAACAATTGGTGGTGGCAATATAGTCGTTGGCGGAATAAACACAAACACTAATGAAACTCTAGTTGCCGGTTTGAATAGAGATATAAATAAGTCTCAAGTAATTACTAAAGATTTAAGCGTAGATCCAATTGAAGTTAGTGCTACAGTAAGATGGGATAGTAAGGATGGCTTTGAAAATCCTTTTAAAGCAAAGGCAAAAGAATTGACAGAAACATTTGGAGATCCAAGAAATATTCCTCAAGTTATTAAAAATACTGCCACTAGAGTAACTAATTTATTTAAATCTGAGGAAGACAAAACTGAAATACCGCAAGATGGAGGATACAAACATGCAACTGGAAGTATTTTATCACCATTCAAGAGAAATCTTGATGGCGTAGCCTATGATGTTGCAGTAATAATGGGTGATATACAAGGGGTTGATCCTAATGAGGTAGGGCCAATTGTTATTAACACTACTAGTGAAGATAAAAAAAATGAATATTTTAATGTATCTCTTGAGAGCAGCAATGATATCGATATAGTTAATGAGGCCTTGAGAGACGGTAAAGAAATTGGTGTTGTAAAAGATAATGGACAGTTCATTGGAGTCGATAAGAAAACTGGCTTGAGGGAGGATGGAACAAAAAGAGACTATACCGAGTTAGGAGATTGGGAAAATGTATATGCATTAAATAAGAGCCAAGAAACAACCATTGAACAAGTGAGAAATAACCCAGATTTAATCTCAAACTCTATCCATTCCAATGGAATAATGAATAATAAGGATGAGGCAACAAGAAATGCTATTATGCAATCTGGAGGTTTTGGTCAGGATAATAGTATTACAGTTATGTATGATAATACTGGCAAGGGGCAAGAAAAGAATGAAGGATTTAAGGGTGTGGGTAAAACTCTTAAAGGAATAACCCAAGATCTATTGGAAGTTGGCGTTAATCAATTTGGCGGTGGTTTAGTAATTACTTCTGGCACTGCACAGGACAGAGAATTAATAGATATAGCCGTACAAAATGCTAAAGCAAATGGAGAGCAAATTCTCTTAACCGGACACAGCGCTGGCGGTAGAAGAAATTATCAAAATTTATTTGGTGCTAATAGAGGGCAGTATTTAGATGATAATGGAAATTCTGTATTAAATGTTCAATTTTATGGCGCACCTGTTAATTCAAATAATGCTACTTGGGCAGCAAATTATTCTGGAGCTAACCTAATTGGAGTTAATAATAATAATGGAGATTTTGTTGGAAACGTACTTGGCGATAATGGTGGAAATGGTCAGTTGATTTTGTCCACAATTCCAGGATCAATACTGTTGTTTACCAAAAAAAGTCCTCACTCCAATTATAACTGTAATCATGCACTGTGTAATAATTATCAACCAGCAGTAACAAGTTTAAATAATAGTCAGTAACATTATGAAGAAAATATTCGCAAATATTTTAATTCTAATATCGATTACCTTTCTGTTACAAGGTTGTCTTTCCATCCCAAGCAATAAGGTAAATTTGAAGAAGTTTCCTGAGGCTAGATCGGTTAAAGGATTGAATATTAAAGTTGCTACTTCACCTGGAAGTAATTGGGTGTATGATTTAACGGATGAAGGATTGAATATTGCTTTGCAGAGAAAGAGGCCAGACTTGTTTAGGTCCCAAAAAGATGGATGCAGCCTACGGATAGAAAATTATTATAAAACTTATTACAATAAGCAGTTTGATAACTTTTATATGTATTTTTCTGCTTTTACTTTTTATATATTTCCATATTACTATCCAAAAAAAGTTGGTACAAAAGGTGCTTTGATAAATGTTAAAACAGGCAAAGTATTAAAAGAATATCTTTATTCAGAAAGAGCTTCAGAAATAATATCTCTTCCCTTTTACACTTTAATGATAATAAACCCATTGAGTTATATATTACCAGCAATTAGAGATAACGTACATACACCAGAAGCTGCTGTAAGTGTAGTTAGAAAAAAAACAGAAGAAGCTCTAATTAGACAAGTAACTAATGATGCTTATGATTTCAAAGAATGTCTAAAATAAGCAAAAAATAATTATGAGTTGTATAGTGAAGATAAAAATAATAATATTGATATCTATAATGATGTTATTAGGTGGATGCGTTTTTATTTCTAGTGGAAATAGAATAAAATTAGATCGTTATACAGAGATAAAGCAGGAAACATTAGGGAATCTGAGTCTATCTTATAAATTTTTTGATAAAGAAGAAAAGGAAAATAAGAAATATCTAAGGTTTTTACCGCTCAATTTTTATAAAGGAAAGAATGTAAATTTTATTAAAGAATTTAAAGAAGATACTAAAACTAAATGTACAGTAAGAGTTTTTGGTAAAATTAGAAAAACTAAAATAGGTAAAATCAAAAATATTTACCGTAATATATCAGCTATTACTTTTGAAATATTACCATTTTTTTGGATTAACTCTAATTATGCAAAATTCCAGTTAATTGAAAATGAAAGCAATAAGGTTTTAAAAGAACATTCTTTTAAAGAGAATCTATATGAGCTAAGGTCTTTTTTCTTAATTATTCCTGGACCTTGGTGGAATAAACATGAGAGCTTTACTGCATTAGATTGGGGAGGGTACCAACAATCTAGTATGTATGGACACTACAAATACGAAATACAAAATAAGCTATCAGAAGTTCTAACTCGAAAAATAGTCAACGACGCCGCTAATTTTAAAGAGTGTCGCAAGTAAAAATGATAATTAATTTAAATTGATAGAAAACATGAAAAACAAAAAAATAATCATCATATCAATATCAGCAATAGCATTAATATTGATTTCCATCACCTCATATAAGTTACTAGGTAAATCTAACAACAACAGTAAAGATCCATTAAAAATAATTATTTCGAATTATAAAGGTGGTAAAGTTACCCTAAGAGATGCTCAGCTAGAATTAGATAAAATAATAATCAGAAATGAAAAGTTAAAAGGTTTAACTTTTAACCAGCTAACTTCAGATCAAAAAGAAAGCATTATCAAAGAAATAATAATTAAGAAAATTGCCTATAAAGAAGCAAAAAAAAGAAACTTACATAAAAACAAGCAATATAAGGAAGCGCTAAGATTGTTTGAAACTGAAATGTTAAAAAACAATCTTTATGCTGATATTACCAAAAAAGCTAGTGAAGAGGAAAATCTTAAAAAAACTTACGAGAAACTTGTTAAAGATTTAGAAAATAAGAAAGATTACAGAATTAGCTACATAGCTCTAAAAACTGAAAATCAAGCAAAATTAATTCACAAAACCTTATTAAGATCACCAAAATCTTTTGCCTCTCAAGCTAAAAGAAAATCTATTGATAAAGAGATAGCTAAAAAAGGAGGAGATTTAGGATTTGTTTTAGAAGATGTGCTTCCAGAAGAAATTGCAGCTCAGGCTAAGGAATTAGAAAAAGGTGAAATATCTCAACCCTTTAAACTATCTGATAAATGGGTAATTATTAAATTAACTGATCAAAGGCCTGCAAAAGTGGCTGAATTTGAAGAAGTTAAACAATCTTTAGCGCAAAACTTATCAGTAAAAGCTCTACAAGATTTCATTAGAGAGTCACTCATCGATGCTAACATCAATATTATTGTAAAATAATAAGGTCTAAATAATGATAAAAAGACTATATATAGCAATAATATTATTTATCTTAAGCTTTTATGGTTCTGCGGTATCTTCCTTTGCGCAGTTTACTGATCAGCAAAAATTAGATGCAATTAATAGGCAAGATCGAATCATCCGCCAAGAACAGGAAGTTGAACAAAAAGAAAAAAGACAAAAAGAATTTGAAAAAATCCAAAAAGAAAGAGAGCAGTTAAAAAAACAAGAGAAAGAAAAAGAATTAGAAAAATCATCAAAATCCGATATCTGTTTTACCATAAAACGGGTAGATCTTGATGGAGCAAAAT
>JALQXY010000031.1 GCA_023262945.1 Rickettsiales bacterium
GTTGTTAATCCTGAAAGCTGTAAAAAAGCTGTTTCTACCTAATTATGCCAATTCTCATCTAAAAACATACAAAAACTAAACAGCTTGACTTTATCTTTTTGGCTAAAAATTACAAAAAAACTTTAAGTACTATAGGCATAGGATTTGCATTTTTTACAATTTTTATCTCAAAAATATTTTGTTATAATTTTATTTAAAGATGGGATTTGATATAATTATTTTGCCATCAATAGATTTGAAGAAAATTCTGGTCTCTTGATTTTGCTTTTATTAAAACCATCTAAAACTCTACTTACCAATTCACTCTGAAATAATTTTTCATATTTTACATCTAAAACATAAGACTTAACCTTAAGATTTACCGCAATTATATTGCCCAAAATAACCTCACTAACTATTATTGAGAATGATTTTTTGAGATATATATATTTACTGGTTATAAGAATTTCGTTAATTATTTCTTTAGCCAATTCTAAATCAGCATCTATAGCAAGATAAAAATCATTAACTATCATCATATCCATATTACCATCATTTGAAGAAGAAACAACTTCAGTCAAAAATCTAGAATTTGGAATTGTAACAGTATCGTCACTTAAAGTAACAAGCCTAACAGCTCTTAATCCTATAGATTTTATTTCACCATATTGATCACCAAATTTAACTCTGTCACCAACTTGAAAAGGCTGGTCAAATAACAAAACTAAACCTGATATTAAAGACGACACTAGATCTTTTAAAGAAAGACCTATCGCAACAGCAGCACTACCACCCAACGCTATTAAAAGCTCTTTTGGTGGTTGCAAAGAGCCGTAAAATATAACAGCTGTACCAATGATATAAATCAGAAAAATTATTATGGTAATAATTTGAAGAATTAGCAGTCTTTTTGAGGGCAATCTATTAATTAATTTATCACCAATTTTTGCTATTATTTTAGAGCATAAAACTAATAATAATATTCCTAAAACAAAGGTGGTAATTTTATGCAATTCAAAAAGTTGCGCAACTTGATTAAATCCTTCAAAATTATTCTGCATAAATAAAATTTCTGTTTATTAGTAGCTGATTAATAGCTATTTGCCATTCATAAGATATATTAAAACGATTTTTATTAATAGGCGACTCTATTAAATAACCCTTTTCCAAGCTAATTCTTACAATATTTATTATTTCTTCTATTGAAACTAGAAGAATATCAGATATCTCACTTATTGATAAGTTTTGATGCTTTGCTATTGAAGAATAAACAAATAAATGTTCATCTGGCAAATTATTTAATTGGCTAGACTTAGCTGATTTAGGAAGGGATACTTTAATAGTTTTTAATTTATATTCATTTATTGATGAAAGCCATAAATTAATAGCAATGTTAGGATTTCCTTTTGATTGACTCCATATAATTTGAAAAAACTTTAATTGCAGATCTTCAAATTCTTTATCAAAATCATTTCTATTTATATTAAATATTAAAGGGTCGTATTTTAGTTTAAAATTAGTTTTATCATGCCGACTTATTATTAAATCTCTTATATTATAATCACTCCATCTTGATAATTTAAATTTATATCTGAAATAATTTCCTATTTTTAAAGAATTTTGCAAATAATGCCAAGAATAATAATTGAAGGTAGTTATCCATAATAAATTAGGGTTATCAATTTTAACTAAAAAATTGAAAAAAGCTTTTAATGCTTCAAAACCACCCTCTTTAGCAAGAAAAAGATTGTGACAATCATCTAAAATAATCAGAGTTTTTTTATTGTAATTTGATAGAAATTTAAATAAATCTTTCTTATTTGCATCTTCTTCAAAAATTGATGATATTTTTTTTAATAAATCATTCTTATTAACAATTTTTTTATCAATTACAGTTTTAATTATATTTAAATCAGCGTTATCCTTGATGATTTTATTAATTATTTCACTTTTTCCAATTCCTTTTTCTCCATATATAGCAATAGAATTTTCTTCAGATTTATTATCTTGCCAAATATTTATGATGTTTTGTATATCTTCATAAGGATGATTCTTAATGGAAATAAAATTTTTAATATCTTTTACCCGCAAGAACTCTTTTTTATAAGACTCGCTCGATGAAAAATCCTCGGTATAATCTAAATTTCTAGCTGCAGACTCTAATTTTTTACGATAAATTTGCGATAATATATTTTTAAAGAAATCATGACTTCTAAGTAAAAATATTACTTTATTCCAGGCTTCTTTTACAGCCAACAGCAATAAAATTAGAAAAGATAATAAAAACGCGCTCTTTTTGTCTGATAATAGTTTTTTAATTATTGTACTTAATTTTTTGGATAATCTATTTTGCGCGGCAATTTTAATATCTTCTCTCCAATCAAATGAGATTAAAAATAATATTATTGCAAGTCCAATTAAAAATAAATTAACTACTAAATCATAAAAATATGCTTTTCTAACAATTGCCTGAGTAAGGTGAAGTAAAAAAATAGAACTCAAAAAATATACGCCTAGTGACTTGGTTGTTTTTCTAATTTTTTTATTAAAAGAAATTCTATAAATATTATCTTCAATATATTTATAACTAAAATTGCTGAGATTTTGATGGATAAAAATTTGAAATATTTTGTACAAAAAGTAATACTGAAAATAGGGAATCACTACATTTAATTCATTAAATAAGCTATTTTCTAGAATGACATCTGCTACAGATAAAAATATTATTAAAACAAACCATTTAAAATAATAATTGGCTTTAGATACGAAAAAAGCCACTCTCTTATAAAATGCACTTTCTATTGATCTCCTTGTAGAATATTGCCCAAGACTGCTAAATAGATTTATCAACTTATTTAATATATTTTTACTAACTATTAACATCATTATTAATATAGTTAGCAATCCAATCTGTTTTGCTATATACAAAACTCCAGCAAAGCCAGATCCTGATATTTTTTTGTACTCTAATATCTTGCTATAAAATACGATAGTTGGACGGTAAGGTATGAGCTTTATTTCTCTAAATAAATCATTAATATAAGAATCGTCATATTTTATATAATTTTCATCTAATAAGAGTATTTGCTGCAAAATATTAGATCTTAATTTTCCAGCTTTTAAAAGTAAGTTAGATTGATAATTTTTATTGGCAGAGTCTAAATCTAATTTTAATTTAAAAATATTTTCATATTCTAGTTTCAGCGAATTATAAGATTCTTGATACTGTTTTGCTATACCCTCATCTTCTATATCTTTTGGTATTTCACTTAAAGATTTAAGTAGATCGTTTATATTATAACTAAATTCTATGATATTTTTCTTTGAGAATATTTTTAAAGAATGATCTACCAAAGTCCTCCAATCATCTGAGACCTCGTAATAAAGTCTATTTAAATCATCAATTTTATTGTTTTCTTGAGCTATGGATTCTTCAATTTTTGTTAATTCAAGAAAAATATTATTTAAATTGTCATTAGTTTTTTTTATTTCATCTATTAATATTAGTTGCAATTTAGCAACATCCTTTCTTGATTGCTCTATCGTTACTCTATTTTGTGCTATTTGAATTATTGAAGATGAGTTGCTTTTTTTAATAATTTTTTTTGTTTCCAGTAAAGATTGTTTTGCATCCTCTTCATTTTTCTTTGCTTCTACAGAAGCTTTATTGATAACTTTTTCAACTTTTTCTTGATCATATTCATTTATCTCTATTTCTTTTTTTGTATCTTCTAAAATCGAATTATTCGTTACCTCATTTTTTATCTCCTGAGCATAAGAACTGTTAAGTAAAAGTAAGAATACACTAAAATAATTTAGTATTAAAATTGTAATTATTTTATAAACTCTAATTTTCATCAAAAAATATTTGCCACAATTAAAACAACATCAAACCCTATCTTTGATATTTCTAAGTATAATACCAATTCCCATCTAAAAA
>JALQXY010000083.1 GCA_023262945.1 Rickettsiales bacterium
GAGCTGCCTTGAGCTTCAATGCAGTCTGCTGGCTTGAGCCTTGAGCCTTGAATGCGCCTCAGTGTGCAATCATCCAATGCTCAATAATGCATTGTGTGTGTTATGGCATGGTCCCTGTGCTCGGCCAAGTAGGCGTCCGTGTGTGCCTGGCCACGCAAACTAGCAATCGCGGTGTTTGCAAAAATCTGCACATACAACAAAATCTTTGATTTTCCTTGTAAAAAATAGGGTTTCGGGAGCATGCGATTTTGCACTTTTTTGCCTCTAATTTCAAAATGGAGCTCTCGCTGAGGCGCGGTGCGCATTTTTGCATTGCAAGAACAATTGCTACTAAATTAGCAATAAAACAACTAGCCACTCAAATCAAAAATAACCTAATTTTAGAAGGTGCAGATCAAGCAATATATGATCAATTCAAATAGGAGTCAAAGCACAATTTTCAAAATAAAAAGTAGATTAAATCTAAGATAAAATTTCTAAGCTAAGTTTTTATTAAAATGACAATATCTATTATTAATAATCATCAACTTATTAAGTAAATAAATAAAAAAAATTTAACCACATTAATGAACAATCTTATATCTAAATCTATTATAATTTTACTATTACTAACTAATAATAGTTTCGCTATATTTTCTAAAGATAAAAATAAATTACCAGTTACACCAGTTTCGATGCAAATCGACTTAAGTAAAAAAGGCAATAAAGCAGAAATTGATCTAAGAATAGAGACTAAAGAAGAAAAAGCCTATTTAGAGCCTGAATCAACAGCTTTTGAGCTGCAGTTTGTGCCCTATGATCCAACATATGATAAAAATAGTAAATATTATATAGGTTCTTTTAGAAGATTTTTTAAAGAAATAGGAATGTTAAAAAAATATTTACAGCCAAGATACACAGATAAAGAGTGGGCAGAAATAATGTTTGATAATAAGAGGGTAACAAAATTGGTTGGAGGTTCTGTTCCAAATAACCTAGGAAACCCTAGTATGGGCAGATATCCGACAGATTTTGTTGAACATAAAGGCGTTCCTATCCCTGACATCCATTTAACCATAATCAATCTTGATGATATAAATAAGAAAGTTGTTTATGATGAGGTTTTGAAGGTAAAAAAACATCCAAATAAAGGTGGATATTTTATAAAATATCTTGATCGCATAAATCTCAAACCAGGAAATTATAAAATAATTGCTGAAGTAACATCAGATGCTCTTGATT
>JALQXY010000021.1 GCA_023262945.1 Rickettsiales bacterium
CATAGCTTAATCAGCTACATTGGAAGAAGCAGCAGCTGGATTCTCCATCGAATATATACCACCCTGAGCTAATTCGACATCGAGTTAAGTCTTCTATGCATCGGTCATTGCCATTTACTTTCGTTTATTCTTAGCTCCAACACCAATCAAGTTACGTTATCTCATCTTTTCTATGAGATTAATTTCATTCATTCTATTAATCGTGGTAGCCTTATCCTTATTTAGCAACGAATCTGAAATGAATAGCGCCATTCCACGCTTTGCTGGACGGGTATATCGACCTGCCGTGTTATTACCTGATACCTGTATAGCGTACTTACTATCGTTGACGAACAGAATAGTATGTAAATCATCGAACAAATCCAAACTCGGAGCTGATCTTTTGATTTTGCTCTTGACACGATCTCTTCGAGGCTCTCTGATTGCATAAGTTAGTATGTACTGAACCAGAATTTTAACCTTCGATGTTAGATAAGCTGCGTATGTTGCTATTTCAGGAAATTTGTAAGTCGACTTTTGTTCAGTTAGGTCCTCGATCATTCTGAACCAACATCTCACCATCTTAAAATATGCTGTATCGGATATACCCTTGTAATATGCAGTATTGTATTACTGAAGGAACACGATTCCGGTCTCGAGAACTTCGAACAAACGGATCATTGTAACGTATACCCTATATCGGTCATGGCTAACCTACTCACCGACAATTTATCCAGTTATATTGGCCCCGGCAGATGCTGCTACATCGTCCAATGTGTGTCTTGGATTTCCGACGTTACCAATGGGTATACCGTTCTTAAATATGGTAGTCACACCAGGGTAATAATAGGAACAAAAATTAATGATCCCTTCAGCCTCTTGTTCGGTCAATTGATCAATGTTCTTAAGACCTAAAGTTCCATCCTTGTTGACATTGACTTGACATTGTTACAGAAGCGTTTCATTAGTGCGGTTACACGTCCTAACTAGTGCAGCCAAAAACAAAGGGGTAGGCGCATCACCCAATACCCCAAGTTGGTGAAACAATGTGGCGAAATTCTTAGCACTTGCAGCATTCTCCAATCCATAACCTGTTGATGCAATATCTTTACTAACCATCGGGGGCGTGGTTGCCCATACCACAGACATGTTAAAAAAAGCTACTAATGCAGCTGATGAACTGAAGAAATTTACCAAATGAGGTAATTCCGGTACCTATTTATTCGCAGCAACATTCATTTCATGTCTAGTCTTGAGGACGTTAGCTACTTTGGATACCCTTTTGAAATACTTGAATAATTTCCTTGTCTTACGTTGGAATTTAGATCTGACATGAGATTCAGCCAATGTTTTGTAAGCAGCGTGCCAAGTGTCCAGTTCATTATTGGATGCAGAAGCATAAACCACCTGGTAACGAGGAGTTTTCAGAATCTCAAGAGGAGCAACGAATGCCACACCCGACTGAACTAACGCTGGTTATGCTAGATTTTTTTATCATAATCTATGCCATGATTTAATAACCTAAATCAACTAAAATGGATTTGATGATCAAAGCCATTTCTTTTTCTTGAATATTATGATGGTTACTAATGAAGATAGCGCCATTAATCCAATTGCTACAGGATAACCAAAAGCAAAGTTTAGTTCAGGCATAAATTTAAAATTCATACCATAGGCACTAGCAATTAATGTTGGAGGCATAAAAGTTAAAGACGCTACGGTAAATACTTTTATGGCTTTATTTTGTTCTAAATTGATTAAACCCAAAAAGCTATTTTGCAAATATTCAAGTCTGGTAAAGTTGAAATTAGTATGTTCAATTAGTGAGCTGATATCTTTAATCATGGTTTTGAGGCGATTATAATTTTCTATCATTAAATCTTCGTTGCGATGAAGTGAAGTGATAACACGCTGTCTGTCAAATAAGCCTTCGCGAATAGACATTGTTAATTGTTGGCATTTGCTTATTTTATGAATAATATCCTCATCAAGATTTTGTCTATAATTTATGTTTTTATTGATATCAGAAATGTATTTTGAAACTGATTCAATCAAGTCGGCATCAAAGTCAATTCGTGATTCAAGTATACTGATAAAGAGTCGAGAAGGATTGTTGAAAATTGCTGGAAATTGCTTAACTTTTTTTACCGTTTCAAACATAACACGACTTTCAGAATAGCGAAGAGTAAATAATATTTTTTCGGTTACAATAAAAGAAAAATCATGTTCCTCAATTTTATTGCTGCGCGGTATTATGTTAAGAAAGGTTGAGTTGATTTTAATTATCCCAGAATCTTCAAGATATCTCGAAGATATCTCAATTTCCTCTTGCTGCTGCCTGGTTGGAAATTTGATATTAAAAAACTCCTCAACTTTTGCTATTTCTGCGTTTGTTGGCTCTTGTAGATCTACCCAGATTGCGCTCTCGATATTTTCTATATTTTCTAAGGTCGAAGATTTTTGCTGTCTGTATTTTGGCAAATGAAAAACTCTTATCATGTTTTTGTATTATATTCTAATTAAAAGACCTTTTTGAAATTAACTTTTAAATATGATAGCGTATTGTGCAATCATATTCTAAAAGCTAGTGCCAAAGCTAAAGCGAAAATTTTGACTTTGATCGTAATATTCTTTTTTCGCTATACGTGAAAAGTCAAGTCTTATTGGTCCCATTGGTGATGACCAAGCTATACTTAAGCCATAGGAAGAGCGTATTGATTTATCATCTATAACCTCGCTATTTTCTTTATTGATTAGATCTACGCCATAAACTGTACCATTGTCAGAAAATAAAATTCCTTTGATGTCAAATTCTTTTGGTAAGCCTAAGGGAAATTGCAATTCCGCGCTAGCGGTGTAATAATTTTTACCGCCGATAATATTTCCGCCAACAAAACTATTTGAATTTACAGCTTTAGCGCGCGGTCCTATTCCTGCATATTGAAAACCACGGAAATTATTGCCGCCTAAGAAAAATCCATAATTACTTTTTACATCTTGATTAATACCCTGAATAAAGCCAAAGCGACCAGATAGCTTAAAGATGAAGTCATTTCTTACTATTGGCTTGTAATATGCTGCCGATCCTTCATGTTTTATATTTTTGATATTACCACCAAGTCCGCTATATTCTTGATTTAATGATAAATAATATCCAGAAGTAGTATTAATCGAGTTATCTCTGCGATCATATAAAAAACCTTGAGAGATTTTTGAGGTAACAAATTTTCCTTCAATGCTTTTAATGCTAAGTGAGGCATCGCTAGATAGATTGCTTATTTTTTCACCACGCAAAGAATAGCTTATGTTGTGATATAAATATTCGCTAATAGAATAACCAGCTCGCAATGAAAAGCCTTGAGTTGTTTGATCATAAGATAGGCTATTTCTTTGATATAGTTGATAATTAAAAATATCAAAGCCAGCATTTAGAGGCAGGTCTAAAAAATAAGGCTTATTATAACTAACTTCAGAAGAAATACCAGAATATGATTTTTGTAAATTAAGAGATAAATCACGACCAGTACCTAATAGGTTACGCTCTCTAATTCCGATATTAGTAGTTAAGCTATCAACGGTTGAGTAGCCAATTCCAAGATTCATCTCACCAGTTTTTCGTTCTGTGATTTCTATAATTAAATCAACTTGATTTGAATTTGGAACTTTCTCAGTTAAAAATTCAACCTTTTCAAAGAAGTTTAGATTTTGGAGTAGCTGTTTAGAGCGGTTTATTTTAATTATATTATATGGATCGCCTTCTTTTATTCTTAATTCTCGCAAAATAACTTTGGTATGAGTATGAGAATTGCCAGAAGTTATTATGTTTCTTATGTATATATTTGGCGTTTCTTTAAGGATAAAATTTATATTAATATTCTTTTTATCTTTATCTTTATCAATTTCTGGTTCTATATCGGCAAAGGCATAAGAATTTTGATTAAGAACGTTAACCATATTATCAATAGTTTTTTCAATTTCTCTAAAATCATAAACTTTATTGTTTTTAATAGTGATTTGTTTTTCTAGTAAATTTTCTTTTTTAAAATTTTTGATTTGATTGATAATTTTTACTTTGCCAAATTTATATTTAATTCCCTCGTCAACTAAAAAATTAATATCAAATTTATCTTTTTGTTGATTAATTTGCGCTATGGCTGATATTGTAGTAAAATCGGCATAGCCGTTTGAATTATAAAATCTTCTCAATCTTTCCTTATCATATTCAATACGATCGCTATCATAAGAGTCGGAAGATGATAAAAATTTATACCACTTTGTTTCTTTGGTAGATAATTCGCTGCGTAATTCTTTATCTGAAAAAGCTTTATTGCCGATAAAATTTATTTTATTTATTTTAGCTTTCTTGCCTTCATAAATATCAAAAACAACCTCAACACGATTTTGTTCTTTTTGAATTAGTTTAGGTTCGATATTTGTTAAAAATCTTCCTGATTTTATATAAATTTCATTGATGCGCTTTAAATCATTTTCGAGTTTAGGTTTGCTAAAAATAGCTCCTTTTTTCGAAGATAGTTCATTTTTTAGAATGTCATCATCGATTTTTTTATTACCAACAATTTTTACCTCTAAAATTAACGGATTTTCTACAATTCTTATTTCGCTGTAATTTTGATGATAAATTATGTCAACTTTAGAAAAAAGGCCTGATGAATATAGTTTTTTTAGTGACGATGTTAGGTAATCACCTTTTTTTAAAATTATGTTTTCTGCATCAATGAGTGACAATATGGTGTTATCATCTATTCTTATATTTCCAGTTATAATTATTTTAGGATCATCTCGTTTAGTTTTTTTGAGTATGAAGTTTTTTGTATTTTCTTTTTTAAGTAATGACGACTGAATCCCTGTTTCTTTTGCTGCAGATAGCTGAGTTATAAAAAGAAGAAATAATATTTTATAGCAAATAAGCTTTACGTAAGACAAGGCAGAGAATTTTTTGTTAAGTTTTTTCCAAAATTTTGTCTTAAATTTGATCATTTTTTAAAATTTTTATCTCAAAATATTTTATTAAAAATCCAATTAAGGATAAGAAATAGTATTAAATAATAATCAAAAACTGGTTGCTTTTTGTATTTTTTTTTAAAAAATCAATAGAGATTTTGTAAAATCATTTTTATAATTCTAGATGCAATAAAGATTTATAAAAATGTTTTTAAATGTTACTATTTTTTAACTCAAGATAAATAACCTTAATTCCTATGTTGCGTTTTGCTGGATTTAGGGTTTGTTTATTGGTTGTATTTCTTTTACAAACTCACCAAGCTCTAGCCTTTTATTTTAAACATGATAACCGTAATCATATTCGAATAGTAGGATCATCTACTGTATATCCTTTTGTCTCAGTTATAGCTGAAACTTTTGGTCGTAATTCAAGCTATAGAACACCAATTGTTGAAGCGACAGGTACAGGTGGCGGGTTTAAGCTTTTTTGCTCAGGTATTGGTTATAGTTATCCAGATTTTTCAAACGCTTCGAGACCTATCAAAGATAGCGAAATCAAAAGATGCGCTAGTAATAATATTAAAAATATTTTTGAAATAAAAATTGGCTATGATGGAATTGTAATTGCCAACTCGACAATTAGTAAGAAATTTAATCTTTCCAAATCTCAGCTTTTTCTAGCTTTAGCTTCTAAGGTTCCAGATAGTAGTGGAAAATTAGTTGATAATTTTTATAAAAAATGGAATGAGATAGACTCATCTTTGCCAAATTTAGATATTTCGATTTATGGCCCCCCACCCACTTCTGGAACTAGAGATGCATTTGTTGAGCTAGTGATGGAGGATGTTTGTTTTGATATGAAGCATTTTATCAAAGCTTATCCCGACTCGAATATGCGTAAAAAAATATGTCATTTAATTCGTAGTGATGGCAAATTTATTGAAGCGGGAGAAAATGATAACTTAATAGTGCAAAAATTAAAAAGTAATAATGACGCTCTTGGTATTTTTGGCTTTTCATTCTTACAAGAAAATAAGGATCAAATACAAGCAGCAAAAATAGATGATATTGAGCCTAGCTTTGATTCAATAATTTTGGGATCCTATAAAATTTCACGCTCTCTTTATATGTATTTTAAAGGTGAGCATTTAGATCTAGTTCCTGGTATGCAAGATTTTGTTAAAGAGATTATTAGCGATAATACCATCGGTAAAGATGGATACTTATTGCAAAAAGGTCTTATTCCTCTATCCGATTGGGAAACTAAAAAGATGAGGAGTGAGATAATAAATATTCTGTAAAGAGTTTTTGTTATTTTCGTTTTGAAGTTTTCGCTTAAGTCATATTCTTCTAGAATTTACTTTTGTGATAAATTTCTCATTTGTATTAACTACTAAATAATTATCTAACATGGTTTTCATTCCTTTAGCAGTGTTGGTTATGTTGTCGGTAGTTGCTACTTTGACTTAGGATATTTAAAGATCTCTTATTGATTAAAATGAGAGATTTATCCAAGCGATAACTTCTATTAAGTTGTATACATGATTTTGTATATAATTAATATAATTTTATCAGATTGATAAAATTAAACTAACTCACTCACTTGCAACAAATTATCCTTGTATAATGCGGATTATGCGTTGCAAGTGAGAGCTTTTGTACCATTTTTATGCAATCATCTTCGAGATTATAGTAAACTAATTTCTTTATTGTTTTTAATATTTAAAAATTAATAGCGTAATGCACTGTTGATAATGCTTCTTATCAAATCAAGGTAAGATTAAAAAATTAAATATGTTTCTTAATTTTCTTCTATGACTATCCCTAATGAATAAAAAGCAAAAAGCCAAAACAGGCTTTACTTTCATGGAGTTATCAGTAACTGCCGTTCTTTTTACTTTATTTGTCATCGCTGCAATCAAAGGAATGGCATTATATAATAAAGCGGTTGATTTTGCCAATTCTCGCAATCCAGAAACTACAAATTCTTCTGATGAACCTCAATTAAACGTTGTGCAGTCAATAGCAGATCTAAAATTGTGGTATAACACAACTGATTCAAATAGTTTCGTCCCTGAACAAGCAGTTGATGGATCATATATAACTACTTGGAATGATATTAAAAATATAAGTACAGATTCAGCCAATAACGCAAGACAACTTGTTTCTATTTATAGACCGCAATATGTTGCTAATTCTATATCTTCTAATATTGCGGGAGTTCGGTTTGATGGAGTTGATGATTATTTATCATTTGATGGTAGTTTTTTTGCCAATAGTGATTATACTCTTTTTGTTGTTGAAAAAAGACTAACTAATGATATCCAGCAATTTTTTATAGGTGGAACTAATACTGCAACTGCTGCTCAACTGATTGTAGGTCATAGCGGTCAAGGATTTAGATGGTTTCACTATCGTGATATTATTAATACCACTCATCCAAATCTATCTTCAAATAATCCATATATTCATAGTTTGCGTTTTAGCACAAGCCTAGGTAGTGCTTATTGGTTAAAT
>JALQXY010000026.1 GCA_023262945.1 Rickettsiales bacterium
ATTCCCATCTAAAAATAAACAATATGACAAAATATTTTTAAGATAAAGTCAGATTGTTTAGTTTTTATATATATTTTTTTAGGTGGGAATTGGTATAATAAACTAGTTGCTATTTAATAAAAAAATACTTTAAAAATATAATTCAAAACCTTTTTTAGTAATTTTAGAGATTAGATTCGATTTATACCAATTCCCGCCTAAAAAACATATCAAAACTAAACAATCTGACTTTATCTTTTTGTTAAAAATATTTTGTTATATTTTTTTAGATGGGAATTGGTATTATAGGATTTTGTGCAGTTAAGATTGTTTTGTTTTTCAATAAAAATCATTAAATTAATATGAATAAAGAAAAAGTAATAAATTCATTAAAAACAGTTTTAGCTGATAGCTATATATTATATTTAAAAACCCAAAATTATCATTGGAATGTTACGGGTGGTAATTTCAAAGCCCTTCATCTAATGTTTGAAGAGCAGTATAATGATTTATTTAATGCTGTAGATATTATAGCAGAAAGAATAAGAGCCCTTGGAGAAAAGGCTCCAGGTAGTTTTGCGGCATATTCAAAAATAACCAACATTAAAGAAGGTAATGAAAATCTTGAAGCAAACTTAATGCTGCAAGAATTAGCAAATGATCAAGAATTGATTTGCAATTCTTTGATTCAATCATTAAAAGCTGCTCAAGATATAGGAGATGAAGTTACTGTTGGTATAATGACTGATCGCATTGAAATTCACCAGAAAAATGCTTGGATGCTAAAAAGTAGCCTGTAAAATCAATTTTAAGAGGACTATTTATAATGAAATAGTTATTCTATCAATTCTTGAAACAGAGCTTTTTGATTTTTATCTTCAATTTAAATGACTTACAGCAATAAAAATCTTAATATTTCTCAATTAAGAGAACAAACAAAGCTTATTAGGGGCGGGTCTCTTCGTTCTAACTTTGGTGAAACTTCCGAGGCTATTTTTTTAAATTCAGGATTTTCTTATAATTCTGCAGAAATTGCCGAAAGTAGATTTAATGGTGAAGCTCCAGGATATGTTTATTCGCGCTATCTAAATCCAACCCTAAAAATGCTGGAAGATAAATTATCTATAATTGAAGGCTGCGAAGCATCTTGTGTTATGGCCAGCGGCATGGCTGCGGTTTTTGCATCTATTATGTGTCAAATTAAAGCTGGAGATCACTTTATTGCTTCTCGTGTTTTATTTGGATCTTGTTTTTATATAGCTACTAAAATTTTGCCAAATTATGGAATTGAAGTTACATTAATTGATGGTACCAGTGAAGATGAATGGCGAAAAGCTTTTAAAAAAAACACTAAAGTTGTTTTCATTGAGACTCCAGCTAATCCAAATCTTGAAATAATTGATATTGAATTTGTTAGCAAACTTTGCAAAGAATATAAAGCTAATCTTATTGTTGATAATATCTTTTCTTCGCCTTTTAGTCAAAAACCATTTGAATTAGGCGCTGATATTGTTATTTACTCAACTACAAAGCATATCGATGGTCAAGGTAGAACGCTTGGTGGATGCGTTTTAGGGAGTAAAGAATTTATCAAAGATATATTATTGCCCTTTCATCGTCACACTGGCCCCGCGTTAAGCCCATTTAATGCTTGGATAATATTGAAATCCCTAGATACTTTTAATCTTCGTATGCAGCAACATTGCAATAATGCTGAAAAAATAGCTAATTTTCTTGAAAATCATAGCAAAATTAAGAAAGTTTTATATCCAACTCTAAAATCCCATCCTCAATATCAAATTGCTCAAAAACAAATGAAGAACGGCGGTGCTATGATTGCCTTTGAAATTGATGGTAATAAAAATGACACTTTTAAAGTAATGAATAAATTACAAATTATTGATATTTCCAATAATTTAGGAGATGCTAAATCTTTAATAACTCACCCAGCAACAACGACTCATTCTAATTTAAGCGCTCAAGAGCAACTTGAAATTGGTATAACTCAATCAATGTGTCGTCTTTCTGTTGGATTGGAAGATGTTGATGATTTAATAAAAGATTTAGATCAAGCTTTACAATCAAATTATTAATTAAATATTAATCATATGCCAAGTTTAGATATAGTTTCAAAAGTAGATATGCAAGAAGTTGACAATGCTGTCAATTCAACTGTTCGCGAATTAAGTAATCGTTATGATTTTAAAGGTTCTAAATTTACTATAGATCTTAAAAAGCAAGAAGATTTAATTTTAATTAGCGCTGAAGATAGCTATAAATTAAAAGCTATTCAAGAATCTCTCAAAGTTTTTGCTACCAAAAGAAATATTGATACTAAATCTTTTATCTTTGAAAAAGAAGAAGACGCCACTGGCAATTCATTACGCCAAGAAGTCAAAATAAAAAATGGCATTGATCAAGAATCGGCAAAAAAAATTGTTAAACAAATCAAAAACTCAAAAATAAAAGTTCAAGCCTCAATTAGAGGTGATGAATTAAGAGTTGAGGGCAAAAAAAGAGATGATTTGCAAGAAGTAATCAATATGGTAAAAAAAGAATCGTCTGATTTAGCTTTACAATTTATTAATTTTCGTGATTAAGTTTTATCTTATTCAATTTTAAAACAATGTATTAATTGATTTATTTTTTGATAAAAATCTAAATTGTAAATATATCTTATAATATTGCTTTACATTATCACGGATTTGCTATATAATGTTATTTTATCGTAAATTCTAATATTAGAATTTAGTGGAATTAAATTTGTCTTATAGAAGATAATGAGAAGATCATTTTGTGAATCTAATAATGTATCTGAGTCTATTGAAACTGCATTAAGGCCTCCTAGAGCTGCCACTGCTAGTATGGGTACTTGTGCCACAATTGCTGGCGGATTTTCAATGCTTTGCATTGCTTTAGTGGTTGATTTTGCTAAGCAATCTATGGGCATGGGGAGTATTTTCTCTAAAGGAGGAAATATTCATAAAAGAAGCGACAGTTTAGCAACTATGGCGCTAAAATTTTGGTGCAATCTTCTTGCTAGGGAAGCTAGTTTCGGTATTTTAAAAAAAGTTTTTCCTTCTCCTTGTCCTACTCAGCGGGATGATAGCGATAGATCGATATTTACTGCTCAAATTCCAGTAGGAAGCTCTCAATGGCAATCTGGAACGCTAGAAGACAAAGATTACAGAAGAATTTCCTGGGAAGAATTAGGCCGTCAAATATAAAAATCCTATGATTATTAAATCTAACCACCTCCTATGAAGTGGACTATTTCAATTTTACAATTTTCATTTAAAGTGGTTGAGTTATATTTATCTGGCGTGATAACTTCAAGATCTTTTTCAATAGCGACTTTTCTTATATCTAGATCATAGAATTTAATTAAATCTTGAATTGTTTTTTGGTTTGATAGGATTTTTTGTTCGCCATTAATAAATATCTTCATTTAAATATATCGTTAAATAATACTATTTCTTATCTTTAATATTAGAAATATTTTGTTAATTGTATATATTTTTTTAATTGCGAATGGTTTGATCTCTTCCTGGTCCAGTCGAAATTATAGAGACTTTAATATTACATAATTGCTCAATTCTTTTGATATAAGCCAAAGCATTAGTTGGCAATTTATCTAAAGATTGCAATCCGAAGGTAGATTGCTTCCAACCTGGCATTTCTTCATAAATAGGCTCAATTTTTTGCCATAAATGCTGAGATAATGGCAAATAATCATAAATTTTATTATCTATTTTGTAACCAGTGCAAATTTTGATAACTTCTAATTCATCTAAAACATCAAGTTTTGTTAAGGCCACTTCTCTAACGCTGGATAATTTTATGGTATAGCGAAGTAAGCAGGCGTCAAACCAACCGCAGCGACGGTTGCGTCCAGTAACGGTGCCTATTTCTTTGCCTTTAGTAGCTAAATATTTACCGATTTGATCATTTAGCTCAGTAGGAAAAGGGCCCGAGCCAACTCTTGTGGTGTAGGCTTTTAAAATTCCTAATGTTTGACCTAAATCATCAACTCCAACGCAAGATCCTAAAGCAACTTGACCAGACATGGTATTGGAAGAAGTAACAAAAGGAAAGGTTCCGTAAGAGATATCGAGTAATGCGCCTTGTGCTCCTTCAAACATAATAGGTTGTTTGTTATCTAATATTTGAGAAATTTCATATGGCGATTTGGTAAATTTTAAAATGCGCTCTTTAATTGATTTAATCTCAGACATTAAATCATCAACACTAACTTTGCTTGCGCCAAGAGATTGACGAAGTAAATTATGAAAAAATAATAGATTTTCTAATCTAGAAATTAATATCTTTTCATCTTGTAAATCAGATAGATGAATGGCTCTTCTGCCTATTTGATCTTCATATGCTGGACCAATACCGCGCCCCGTGGTTCCGATTTTATTTTCACCTTTTTGCTCTTCCAATAAAACATCTAACTGACGATGTATTGATAAGATCAAGCATACATTATCAGCGATTGCAAAGTTTTCTGGGTTTATATCAATACCATTTTCTTTAACATTATCAATTTCTTTAAAAAGGGCAATAGGATCTACAACAACGCCACTGCCAATTACTGAGAATTTACCTTGTACTATGCCAGAAGGTAAAAGACTTAATTTGTAAGTTATGCCTTCAGCTTTAATGGTGTGGCCAGCATTATTTCCTCCTTGAAATCTTACTACAGAATTAAAGCCATCAGCCAGATAATCAACAATTTTTCCCTTGCCTTCATCGCCCCATTGTAAACCAATAATTGCGGTATTTTTTTTATTCATAATTTGATTAGGTTTTTACTTATTAAGTTTATTAATCCATGCATAAACTAGTTGCCTTTTAACTTCAACATATTCCTTAGCAAAATAATTTCTTGAAACCAAAGTGGCATTAAGTACTATGGCTTTTCTAAATTCTTTTATTAAGAAATATCTCTTTGTTAAAAGAGCAACTAGTTTGCGCACGGGTTAATAGAAGATTTATCATCAACGCTTTGTTTTATAGTAAACTGCTTGCTACAATAAGGGCAAATAACAAAATTATTATGACCCATATTCAGATATATTAAGGGATGCGAAGATTCTGTGCTGGCGCCATAACATGAAACTTGTTTTGATTTTACTCTTATAATTTCATAGTTAGAATTTGCGCTTTTATTTTCTTCATTCATATGATTTAAGAATTGATTTTATTAGTTTTTACAGTAATAAATTAAAATAATATCTCTTTGATTTCAATTTAATTTTTATGAAAAAAGCAACAATATCAAATCTAATCTTTAAAAAAGGTAAATCAAAGATGATATTTGCTACGAAACTTTTTTTAGCTCTTTTTATTAATTTTACTTTATTAAACTCATTTGCTAATGCCGCTATATCAAACTGGCAAGAAGAAGTTAATCAATCAGTAAAAGTAAGAGTTTTAGCCAGCTATTACGAAGAAAGTATTAAGAAAAAAATTAATTATCAGAAGCCAATCATAGGAGTTGAATTTCAGCTTAAAAAAGGCTGGAAAATATATGGTAAAAATTCAGGCAATATTGGTATTGAACCTCAATTTGATTTTAGTGGTAGCACATATTATCGAGATCATAAAGTATCATGGCCTAAATCAATAAAAGTTAAAGAAGATTTTGGCGATATTTCTTATGAATATTCGATATATAAAAATAAAATTATAATTCCTATAGATTTATTTTTATCACAAGTAAGTGATCAACAAAAAATTAAGCTTAAAATAAATTATAGTCTATGTAAAGAAATATGTATTCCAGCTAGTAAAGAATTTATTATAAATCTAGATAGATCCATAGATATAGAAGCTTTAAAGCAAATAAATCATTTTTATTCCAAAAAATTATTAGCAGATAAGTCTCCTAGTATATCACCTAAAAAAGGAATTTTATTTATGTTATTAGTGGCTATAATTGGTGGAGCCGTTCTTAATATTATGCCATGTGTCTTACCGGTTTTATCTATTAAATTAATCTCAATCGTCGATCATTCTACGGCGCAAGTTAGAAAAATTCGCCATGCTTTTTTAGCAACAATATTAGGTATATTATCTTGCTTCGTTGTTTTGGCATCAATGGCGATAGCAATAAAGATAACAGGCAATACTATGGGCTGGGGTTTGCAATTCCAAAATCCTTATTTCTTAGTTACTCTGATTATTATTTTAGTTTTTTTTACGGCTAATTTACTCGGAGTTTACGAAATTAATTTGGGGAGGGATATATCAAATATCATTAATCGATATATAACCAAAAGAAATGAAAATCATAAATTGTTTTTTACTAATTATCTTTCTGGTATTTTGGCGGTTCTTCTGGCAACGCCATGTTCGGCTCCATTTCTTGGTTCGGCTATATCATTTGCCTTAACTCAGAGTTATAGCATGATTATATTAGTTTTTTTTGCTATTGGCGTTGGTTTTTCTATGCCATATTTAATTCTTTCGGCGGCGCCAAAATTAGTATATCTTTTACCTAAGCCAGGACCATGGATGAATAGCTTTAAGCAGTTGATGTCAGGATTCTTAATTGCTACCATTATTTGGTTAGTTTATGTTTTAATTGGTATTATTGGCAATTTACCAGCCTACATTGTAAGCTTTTTAGCGGTTATTATGGTGGGATCTCTAAGAATAAAAATTAAATCAATAAGATATATCTTGATTACTATTTTAACTGCTACCTTATTTACTTTACCTTTTTATCTTAAAAAAGATAAAGATATCAGAGTTGCGCAATATAACTCAATATGGCATAATTTTGTTGAAAAAGATATAGCAAAATATGTAGATCAAGGCAAAATTGTGGTAATCGACGTTACTGCTGATTGGTGTGTGACTTGTAAAATAAATAAAATTAGAGTTCTAGAGAATAGTAGAATATTAGAAAGGCTTAAGCAAGATGATATTATTGCTATGCAAGCAGATATAACAAGGCCACGTCCTGAGGTTATGCAATTTATGGCAAAATATAAGCGCTATGCTATTCCTTTTAATGTTGTATTTGGTCCAAATGCTAAATCTGGTATTTTAACAAGCGAACTACCTTCCGTGGAAGAGTTGCTTGATATAATTAATAAATCTAAAGAAATTTCTAATAATTAACCAAAATGTCTAAATTATCTAAATTAACTATAAAGCAAGCCAAGCAAGGACTTAGCAATAAAGATTTTAGCGCTGTTGAATTAGTTCAAGACTATATAACAAATATTGAGAATAATCGTAAAATAAACGCTTATATTACTGAATGTTTTGATAGCGCTTTGGAATGCGCTAAGATTAGTGATCAAAATATAGCAAAAAGTAATAATAGAGAATTGGAAGGTATACCTTTGGGAATAAAAGATTTATTTTGTACTAAAAATATCCGCACCACTAGCGCCTCTAAAATGCTTGAAAATTTTATACCAACATATGAATCAACTGTAACGAGTAAACTATTTGATGCTGGAGCGATTAATTTGGGTAAGTTAAATATGGATGAGTTTGCTATGGGATCAGGAAATATTCATAGCTATTTTGGCTCTGTTATTAATCCCTACAAAAGAAAAAATGACGATACAGATCTAGTCCCAGGCGGCTCTTCTGGTGGCTCTGCTGCAGCAGTTTCTGCTCATTTATGTGCTGGAGCTACTGGTTCAGATACTGGGGGTTCGGTTAGGCAGCCTGCTTCTTTTACAAATATTGTTGGTGTTAAGCCAACTTACGGAAGATGTTCAAGATATGGTATGATCGCTTTTGCTAGTTCACTTGATCAAGCTGGATTCTTTGCTAAAGATGTTTATGATAGCGCTCTTCTTTTAAAAATTGCATCTGGATATGATAAAAAAGATTCAACATCTTGTCAAAAAGAAGTGCCGGATTTTAATAATAATTTAAATGGCGATATTAAAGGCAAAAAAATTGGCATTGCCAAAGAATATCAAGTTGATGGAATGCCTAGCGATATTAATAAAATTAGAGATAATGCAATTAAATTGCTTGAAAATCGCGGAGCTAAAATTGTTGAAATATCTCTACCTCATATAATATATGCTCCTGAAGTTTATTATATAATTGCTTCAGCTGAATGTTCTTCAAATCTTGCTAGATATGATGGTGTAAGATATGGATTTAGATATGATGAACCAAATATTTCACTTGAAAATTTATATAAAAAAACTCGCTCTATTGGTTTTGGTAACGAGGTTAAGAGAAGAATATTAACGGGAACTTATGTATTGTCAGCAGAACTTTATGATGCTTATTACAAAAAAGCTCTAAAATTTAGAAGATTAATTGTTCAAGATTTTACTGAGGCTTTTAATAAAGTTGACTCTATATTAACTCCAGCTACTCCAAATACGGCATTTCCGATAAATTTAACCGAAAATGACAATCCTGTTAACACTTATCTTAATGATATCTTCACTATTCCAGCAAATTTGGCAGGATTGCCGGCCATTTCTGTACCTTGTGGCTTTGATAACAGAGGTTTACCTATTGGAATGCAATTAATGAACAATAAATTTGATGAGCAAAATATGTTTAATATAGCCTATGCCCTAGAACAAGAAATTTCTAACTTAAACAAATAAATATGGCACGTAATCAACAAAAAATCATATCTTTATTAATCGCGATATTTTTGGCGGTAGCTATTTTTTTCTATTTAAAGCCAAATCAAAAGATGCATGGCAATCAATTTGCTGGCAATATGACTCCTAAGGTTAGTATAATAAAAATTGCTAAAGAAAAAATAGTTATCAGCAAAGAATTACCTGCAAGAGTAAATGCTTACGAGATATCAGAAATTCGCCCTGAGATATCTGGAATAATTGAAAAAATAACTTTTCGTGAGGGCAGTTTTGTAAAAGCTGGTCAGCCACTTTACCGAATAAACTCCTCAGTAGAAGAGGCTGATATTAAAAGAGCTAAGGCTAATCTTAAGGCGGTCAAAGCAAAAGGAGAAAGATTTAGAAAGTTGCTTAATATAGAAGGTATTAGTAAGCAAGAATATGACGATGTTTTGTCAGAAATTGCTTTAGCAGAAGCAAATCTAGCAAATGCTGAGCAGCAAATTGACAGAACTAAGGTATTAGCGCCAATTTCTGGAGTCATCGGTAAAACTAATTTTACTATTGGAGCTTTAGTTACGCAAAATCAAGAAAAATCTCTAGCCACTATTACAAAACTTAGTCCAATCTATGTTGACATTACGCAACCAACATCTGAGGCGTTAAAAAATAAAAATAACAAAAATCTTAAAGTGAGTCTACTTGTAAATAATCAAGAATATAAAGGGCAGGGTAAATTGCAATTCACTCAATCATTTGCTGATGAATCAACTGATTCTGTTATTCTAAGGGCTCGTTTTGATAATAAAGATGAAAAATTGATACCGGGTATGTTTGTCACGGCAAAGCTGCATATTAGAGAATATGAAGCTATAACCGTACCGCAAAGTGCAGTTATTCGTAATATGGATGGAAATTTAAGTGTTTTTGTTGTAAATGAAGATAATATTGCAATATCAAGAGTTATAAAAGCTGATGAAATTTATGATAATAAATGGATCGTAACTGAGGGCTTAAACATTGGCGAGAGTATAATTGATAAAGGTTTATTTAAAATAACGCCGGGAATGAAAGTATCAATGTAGCAAAATAAAAACAATTTTAAGCCGTAATGTCAGAGTTTTTTATCAAAAGAACAATTTTTGCTTGGGTATTATCTATCGTAACGATGCTGGCTGGCGTTTTTGCTTTATTTAAAATTCCAGTTGAGCTTTATCCTAATATTGCTTCACCAGCAATATCAATATCAACTTCTCTTCCTGGAGCTTCAGCGCAAACTGTTGAAAATTCAATAACTCAAATTATTGAGCAAAGTATTAATGGTATTGATAATTTGCGCTATTTTTCATCAAGCAGTAGCTCTGATGGTAGTGCGATAGTAACTCTTAATTTTGAACCAGGAACCGACCCTGATATTGCTCAAGTTCAAGTGCAAAATAAATTAGAATCGGCTTTACCTCTTCTGCCGCAAACTGTTCAACAGCAAGGCGTTAGGGTTAATAAATCTAATGACAATTTTTTATTGATTGTTGGTATTTATTCAAAAGATGGCAAATCTAGTGAGCAAGATTTAAATGATTTTCTTTTTACCAACCTTAAAGACAATGTTTCACGAATTAACGGCGTTGGTAGTGTTACCATTTTTGGCAATCAAAAAGCTATGAGAATATGGCTTAATCCTCATAAGCTTTTTAGTTACAATTTAACAACGCAAGATATCATTAATGCTATAAAATCTCAAAATAGTGATGTTGCGGTCGGTCAGCTTGGTGGTTTGCCAGCGATTAAAGGGCAACAAATTAATGCCACAATTACCTCTCAATCAAGACTTAAAACAGTAGAAGAATTTGAAAATATTATTATCAGAGCTAGTAAAAATGGTTCGCAAATCTATCTTAAAGATGTTGCTAAAATAGAGCTTGGGCTAGAAAATTATAATCGAGTTGCGCGCTATAAAAGGCAACCAGCTGCTGGTATGGCGGTTATTTTAGCTAGCGGATCTAATGCCTTAGAAACAGCAAAGAATGTTAAAGAGGAAGTTGCTAAAATCAAAAAATTCTTACCTAATAATGTTGAAATAATATATCCTTATGACTCAACAACTTTAATCAAGCTTTCAATTAAAGGAGTTATTATCACCCTTGTCGAGGCTGCTATTTTGGTATTTTTGGTAATGTTAATTTTTCTTCAAAATTTTCGCGCCACAATAATACCTGCTCTAGCTGTACCCATTGTTTTGCTAGGTACTATAGCTATATTATATTTATTTGGATATAGTATAAACACTCTTACCTTATTTGCAATGGTCTTAGCTATTGGTTTGTTGGTCGATGATGCTATAGTGGTTGTTGAAAATGTAGAAAGAATTATTGAAGAAGAAAAATTATCACCAATGGCGGCAACAACTAAATCGATGCAGCAAATAACAGGGGCTTTAATTGGAATTGCCGTGGTATTATCCGCTGTTTTTGTGCCAATGGCTTTCTTCCCTGGGTCTGCTGGAGCTATATATAAACAATTTTCTATCACTATAGTCACTGCTATGATATTATCAGTGTTTGTGGCTTTAATTTTATCACCATCTTTATGTGCTACA
Source organism: Rickettsiales bacterium (assembly GCA_023262945.1). Lineage (GTDB taxonomy): Bacteria > Pseudomonadota > Alphaproteobacteria > Rickettsiales > UBA1997 > UBA1997. Next base: position 11,158 of record JALQXY010000026.1, read on the forward strand.
TTACTAAAAAAAGACATCAAAAATTCAAAATTAAAACAAATAGAGCTATTTAAAAAATTTGATCAATTTATTAAAAATTTAAGACAATTCTATGTTAAAAAAGCTAATTTTATTACCCGTAAAATTAGTAAATTTATCATAATCTATGGTTTATTAATAGGAGCTTTATTTTTCTTATTTAATCGCTTACCAACTGCTTTTCTTCCCAATGAGGATCCTGGTTTCATGTATCTTTTTGTTAAAACTCCAAGTGGTTCATCAATGGATCGTACTTTAGAAAGTTTAAAAGATGTTGAAGATTTTTTTCTAGATAGCAAAGAATCTGAAAATATTAAGGATTTATTTACCGTTACGGGATTTAGTTTTGCTGGTCGAGCTCAAAATGTGGGCTTTGGCTTTGTTGGTTTAAAAGACTGGTCGCAAAGAAAAAATGAAGAACAAACTGTTTTTAATATCTCAGCAAGATCAATGGCTAATTTAAATCAAATTAAAGATGCTATGGTATTTACTTTTTTTCCGCCGCCAATTCGTGAATTAGGAAATGTTTCTGGCTTTGATCTTCATATTTTGGATCAAAATAATATTGGTCGTAAAGATCTTTTAGCAGCTCGCAATCAAACTCTAGGAATGGCAGCACAAAATAATAAATTGATTGGAGTAAGACCTAATGGCCTTGAAGATGTTGCTCAATTTAATCTTGATATCGATTACAAAAAAGCAGCAGCTCTTGGTGTTAATATAAATGATATCAATCAAACAATGCAAAGCGGTTGGGGATCACTCTATGTTAATGATTTTATTGATCGTGGTCGTATAAAAAAAGTTATATTACAAGGTCAGGATAGGTATCGCATGAATCCGCAAGATATTGATAAATGGTATGTTAAAAATAATCAAAATCGTATGGTATCATTAGGAAGTATTACTAATGCAAAATGGACATATGGTCCTCAAAAATTAGAAAGATTCAACGGAGTTCCTTCGGTAAATATAGTTGGTTCTGCTTCTCCTAAGATTAGCTCTGGTAGAGCAATGAGCGAAATTGAGGATATTGTTAAAACATTGCCGCAGAAAGTTGACTATGCTTGGTCAGGGCTATCTTATGAAGAAAAAGAGACTTCGGGACAAACTGCAATTCTTTATGTAATATCAATATTAGCGGTATTTTTAACTTTAGCTGCATTATATGAGAGTTGGTCGATACCTTTTGCAGTTATGCTTGTTTTGCCATTCGGGGCTTTAGGTGCAGCAATATTTGCTAATATATTTGGTATTAGTAATGATATATATTTTCAAGTAAGTTTATTAACAACAATTGGTCTTTCAGCAAGAAACGCCATATTGATCGTTGAATTTGCTCGTAAATTATATGAAAAACAGGGCAATATAGTTAAATCAACCCTTGCTGCTACTAAGCAAAGATTTAGACCAATTTTAATGACGGCTCTTACATTTATTTTAGGAGTTGCGCCATTAGCTATAGCAGATGGAGCTGGCTCTGCCAGTCAAAATGCTATAGGAATTAGTCTTATTGGTGGCATGATTGTATCCACTTTTATAGCAACTTTATTTGTACCGATGTTTTATATAGCCGTAACTAACATCAGTAATGGTAAATTTAAAATAAGCAAAGCAAAAAAATGACAAAAATTAGTAATAAATTTATTATTTTTAGCTTGATCGCCGTTTTTTCTTGCACATTTGAGCCAAAATATCAAAAACCAACCAGTCCAATTGCGCAAGATAAGATAAAAAATGTCGATTTAATAAAAAATGATGATTCATCGAATGTTTTCAATAAAGAAGATAATTCGCCAATAAAAGATATTTTATGGCGCGACTTTTTTAGTAATAAAAACCTACAAAAGGTCATTGAAATAGCTTTAGAAAATAACCGCAATCTTAAAATTGCCGCTCTAAATATCGAAGCTGCTCGTTCTTATTATGGCATTTCAAGATCAGCTCTGTTTCCAGCAATAAGTGCAAATAATTCACTAACTAGAAGCAAATCATCAAACTCTGATCAGATTGCAAATAGTTTTAACTCAAATCTTGCTATAACTTCTTTTGAAATTGACTTTTTTGGTAAATTTAGAAACATTAAAAAAGCATCTTTACAAAATTTTTTGGCTACCAAGCAGGCGCATGACATTATTCAAATTACATTAATTGCCCAAGCGGCCGACGCTTATTTAGAATTTTTATTAAATCATCAAAATATGTTGATAGCGCAAGAAATTCTAGAAGTAAATCAGCAACAATTCTTAATTATTAAAATGCGCTATGAAAGTGGAATTGATCCTAAGGTTAGGTATTTAGATCAGAAAAATAAGCTAAATCAAGCAAAAATCGACCTTGCTAATTATCAGCAAATAGTGAGTAAAAATAAAAATATTCTAAAATTCTTACTCGGCAACAGTGACAAACAAGTTTTTAATTATGAAGAAATTGATTTAATTGATGAAGTTCAATTTGATGAAAAATTATTAAGTTTTATACCCTCGATTAAATTACTTCAGCGTCCTGATATTCAGCAGGCTGAATTTAATCTTAAGGCCGCAAATGCCAATATAGGAGCTGCTAGAGCCGCCTTCTTTCCTTCGATCATGATAACCGGTAGCGCTGGTTATAGCTCAAGCAAATTAGATGATTTATTTTCTAATCCATTATCCTGGAGTTATACTCCAAAAATAAGCTTGCCAATTTTTAGCGGTCTTTCTAATTGGTCAAATCTTAATCTATCTCATATTAGAAAGAAAATAGAAATTGTAAAATACGAACAGACAATTGAAAGGGCGTTTAAGGAATTATTGGATTATTTGGCTGTTAAAAAATCAACGCAAGCACAGCTAGAATTGTCGCAAGAGATATTTGATCTGCAAAGTGAAATTTATCAAATAAGCCTTTCTAGATACAATCTTGGAAATGAGTCAAAATTCAATAATTTAAATCAAAATATCATTTTTTTAAAAGCCAAGCAGCAATATCTTGAGGCAAAAAAGAATCACCTATCAAGTTTAATCAATATATACAAGGCTCTAGGGGGAGATGTAATATCAAATTCTAACATAAGAATATAAAAAAGTATCTAAAGAAAAATTAATTTCTTTTAATTTATACCAAATATTATCTTTAAAATGTTACTATTCTAGCGTTTGCTTTACTGTTTTTTAACCTCTATTAGAACTTCATTTCTTTTAAAAAATGGAATGGTCCATGGCGGATTATAGCCAGCGTAGGTAGATGATGATATTGCTTTATAGCCTTTTGATTCTAGCCATTTTCTCAGTTTTGTAGAATTTTGTTCAAATCTCTTTTCGTTAAAAAATCCTGAAAATGTAATAGCTGCTATTTGTTTTTCGGGGTACTTTTTGATAGTTATTTTATCATCAATAGGTTTTGGTAGAGTTTTTAGATTATATTTTTTGGGTAGCACAAAAGACATGGTACGAACCTCATCTTTTTTATTAAGAAGCACTGGTGCTGTCATAGCAATTTTTTGACCTTTTTTCTTATCTAATAATACTGGCGCCGTCATGGAAATTTTAGAAGAAGCATCATTTTTACCAAAAATATAACTAGCCAATCTTCTAAATGCTATTTTATTGCTTTTGTTAAAATCTTCTTCAGAAACTTCAGTGGAAGCTACTAACAGGCTATCGTAATTTCTGATTTGGTATTGATTTTCTTCAAGTTTTATTTTGTAAGAGGCTTGCTCAATATTTTGTATACCAAATATCGAGCAGCTAGTGCAAATAAGTAACGCGATAGCTGTATAAAATTTAACAAAAAGCTTTTTATGGATTACATTACTACTTTGGTTAAAAATATTTTTTATAAAACTCATAATTAATAAAAATTTTTGTTAATACTTGTACCAATTCCCACCTAAAAAAAATTGTTCATTTTTAAATAGGAGATGGTATAAGTCAGTATTGATTTATGCCGTTTTAGGCAGCATTATCTTGTTGATTGGCATCAATAGCTGCTTTTTCTAATGTTATCGATTCCATAGAGCCATTTTCCATATTTGGTCGCAAGATATTAGCATTTTTATTTTTAAATTGACCATTAGCTAACTGAGTAAGTATTTTAGGTAAAGCAATAAAAGGACTAATAATATCAATGATATAAATTTTATCACCAGAATTCCAATCTTGCGGCGACAATCTTAAAATGCCAGATTGCAATCTTGATTCAACCTCTGAACTAACTTTAGCCCAACTAACAAATGCAATTGGTTCATCTTGCTTATTTCTAAATAAAGAAAATTGTCGCGCTGCAATTGGCGGAATAACTAACCATTCAAAATCATGAGAAAATAGATATTTATGAGTCGGTGCTTTTGTTGCTAGTAAAAGGGCCGATCCTAATGCGCTTTCCATAGCTACGTGATCTGGTATTTTTACATTATTTTGATTGTCTGTAGTCATGCTAAGTATGTAAATATTTATTAACTTTCTTGTTTAACCCAAGAATATTTTGGATATGAGCTATTAAAAATTAGACTTGATGTTATATCAAATCTTATCTTTAAAAGTTTTAAAAAAATAAAATTACAACTTTATATTTTTGGCTAAAAATCTCTAAAAAGACTCAGCTTTATTTTTTAAAAATTTTTATCTCAAAAATATTTTGTTATAATTTTGTT
>JALQXY010000071.1 GCA_023262945.1 Rickettsiales bacterium
AAAATATTTTTTAAGATAAAAATTGTAAAAAATGCAAGTCCTATACCTATAGGGCTTAAGGCTTTTTGCAATTTTTAACCAAAAAGATAAAGTCAAATTGTTTAGTTTTTATATATGTTTTTTAGGTAAGAATTTGTATAACATCAATTCCCATCTAAAAATGAAAAATATGTTTTTTAGGTGAGAATTGGTATTAATATTGACAGATTTGTGATTAATATTAAGATATAATCCTATTTTTAAAAGAAATTTTATGATTTTTTAATGAAATATTCTTATATTTTACTAGAAAATCATTGTAGCCTATAAAAATAGTGCTTATAATTTACCATACTTGCTAAACTAAACATTCTAAAAACATTTACTTCAATAAAGACTTTTTATATAATTTAAGCCTTAAAAATACAAATATTACTCATTCATGAAAGAACGCATTGCAATTATTTCTGGTTTTAGATCGGCCATGGGAAAAGCTGGAGGAGCTTTTAAAAATCTCACAGCACATGATCTTGGAGCAAAAATAGCTAGAGAAGTTTTAATTAGATCAAATATCGATGTCAATTTACTAGATGAAGTTATTATCGGCAATGTATCACAACCGGCAGAAGCAGCAAATATTGCTCGTGTTATAGCTTTAAAAGCTGGCGTTCCAGAATCAGTTCCTGCTTTTACAGTTCATCGCAACTGCGCCTCAGGAATGGAGGCCATAACTAGCGCTGCCTCTAAAATAAATAATGGTGAAGCTGAAATTATCTTAGCTGGCGGGGTAGAATCAATGAGCAATATCCCTTTGATGTTTAACAAAAAAATGGTTGAATTTTTTAGCAAATTAATGCGCGCCAAAAAATTATCACAAAAAATTTGTACCTTTTTAAGTTTTAGATTAAGCTTTCTTTCGCCAATTATTGGCTTGCAACAAGGCTTAACTGATCCAATATCTGGCCTTATAATGGGAAATACAGCAGAAAATATTGCCAATGATTTCAAAATTAGTCGCCAAGAACAAGATGAATTCGCTTTAAAATCTCATCAAAAAGCTAGCAAAGCTATTGAATCAGGAATTTTTGCACAAGAAATTATCCCAGTTTATAATGAAGATAAAAAATCAGCAATGATTGATGAAGATGAAGGGGTTAGAAAGGAGCAAAAAATCTCTGATTTAGAAAAATTAAAACCATATTTTGATCGCAATTCTGGAACGGTAACAGTGGGCAATTCTTCGCAAATTACTGATGGTGCTGCTTTTGTATTATTAATATCTGAAAAAAAGGCCAAACAACTAAAAAAGAGATTTGATTTCGAGATTTTAGGATATTTAACTGAATTTGCTTATGCTGGTCTTGATCCTTCAAGAATGGGTCTTGGACCCGTTTTTGCCACTAAAAAATTATTAGATAAAAGCAAAAAAAAATTAAGCGATATAGATTTAATCGAAATCAATGAAGCATTTGCAGCTCAAGTAATAGGATGTCAAAGAGCTTTTGCTGACAAAGATTTTTGTCAAAAACATTTCAATATGGATAGCGCTATTGGCAAAATTGACGATAAAATCTTAAATGTTAATGGCGGTGCCGTTGCTCTAGGACACCCTGTTGGCATGTCTGGTACTAGAATAATAATTCACTTATTACGCGAATTAAATAGACGCAACAAAAAAACTGGCATTGCCACCTTATGCATTGGCGGCGGCCAAGGTGGGGCATGTTTAGTTGAAACATCTTAAATCCAAATCAACTTTCTATTAACGGATTTGGGTTAAATTTACTAATTATAATTTTTAAAATATGAAAATAGAAAATATATCTGCTGGCTTGGTTCCAAATCAAGTTAATGTTATAATTGAAGTGCCAATGAATTCTGATCCAGTAAAATATGAAATGGATAAAGATAGCGGGGCTATTTTTGTTGATCGTTTTATTGCAACGCCAATGTATTATCCTTGCAATTATGGCTTTGTTCCTCATACTTTATCTGATGATGGCGATCCAGCTGACGTGCTGGTAGTGTCTGATTTTCCAGTTATTGCTGGCGCAGTTATTGCTGCCAAACCTGTTGGGGTTTTGATAATGGAAGATGAAAAGGGGATGGATGAAAAAATAATTGCCGTCCCTGCTAAAAAACTAAACTCTCAATATGAAAATATCGAATCATATAAAGAATTACCGCAAACTTTAATCAATAAAATTAAACATTTTTTTGAAAGATATAAAGACCTTGAAAATGGCAAATGGGTTAAAATAAAATCATTTGGCGATGCTAACGAAGCAAAAGAATTAATCTTGCAAGCAGTACAACGCTATCAAAAACAAAAAAATTCATGATAAAAGTTGATTTAGGTCATTAAATCATGGTATTATACCAATTCCCATCTAAAAATGAACAATATGACAAAATATTTTTTGAGATAAAAATTGTAAAAAATGCAAGTCCTATACCTATAGGACTTAAGGCTTTTTGCAATTTTTAGCCAAAAAGATAAAGTCAGATTG
>JALQXY010000060.1 GCA_023262945.1 Rickettsiales bacterium
TGCTTCGGCATGGTGTCATCACTCGCGAATCGTGCTCCCACCACAATGCCGCTAACATTTTTGCATATCGATGTCAAGTTCAAACGTTGCACATCAAAATGAACAATATGACAAAATATTTTTTAAGATAAAAATTGTAAAAAATGCAAGTCCTATATCTATAGGACTTAAGGCTTTTTGCAATTTTTAACCAAAAAGATAAAGTCAGATTGTTTAGTTTTTATATATGTTTTTTAGGTGGAAATTGGTATTATATCTAGTTACGATAAAAAAAGATTCGTGTATCAAAAAATTAATATTAGATTGATATGTATCAAAAAAAATATTTAATCGCTATAATTATAGTCACATATAAAAGTTCTCATTTGATACAAAAAACCTTATCCAAAATAAATAATAAAGATTTTAAAATTATAATTGTTGATAATGGTAGCAATGATGATATAAAAGAGGTTTTAAGTAATAATATTAAAAATAATGAGGTAGAATTTATTGCTTTTGAAAATAATTGCGGATTTGGTAGGGCAAATAACTATGCATTAAAAAAGATTGATAGTGATTATGCATTAATTCTTAATCCCGACTGCTTTATTGACCCTGAATCGGTAAATGAAATTGTTCATCAAATGAAAAAGGATAAAAATATTGCATTAGCAAATCCTTTATTTGTTGACGATAATTACCAAAAGAACGCAAATGATCAAGGTGTAGAGGATATTTCTTTTGTATGTGGGGGGGCAATGATGATGAGAATGGATATATTCAGAAAAATAGGTTTCTTTGATGAGAATATATTTCTTTACGCTGAAGATGATGAAATTTCTGGAAGAGTAAAAGATTTTGGTTATAGATCTATCATAGTAAAAAGCGCTACCGCAAATCATCATGGATCAAATTCATCATTAACAAAAAGCAATAAAGATGATTATAAATTATTATATTTTAGAAGCTATCATTCTGGATGGGGTAAAACATATCTAAAAAAAAGAAACAGAAACACCTTTAGAATTGTTTTGAAATCTATTCATAGATTATTTTTATCGTTATATTATTTAATTTTTGAGTTGAATGAAAAAAAATCAATTATTAGATTTGGTTTATTTATGGGATCAATGAGCAATTTACTGGGAATAGACTGCTTTAACAAAAATAACAAAGAAATTCGCTTAAAATTAAAATGAAAGCCATAATATTAGCAGGGGGTAGTGGCACAAGGCTTGCCCCAATAACAAATGCTGTTAGTAAACAATTATTGCCAGTTTATGACAAGCCAATGATTTATTACCCTTTGAGCAATATAATTAATATCGGCATTAGAGAGGTGATGATTATTAGCACTCCTGAAGATACTCCAAGAATAGAAAATTTGCTAGGTAATGGTCATAATCTAGGAATAAATATTACTTATAAAATACAGCCTTCTCCAAACGGTATTGCGCAAGCTTTTATTTTGGCCAAAGATTTTATTAAAGATGATTCAGTGAGCTTAATATTGGGTGATAATATTTTTTACGGTAGTGAAATAAGCGGTAAAATTGTTGATAAAAAATTCATCGAAGCAGCTAATCTTAAAGAAGGGGCGTGTATTGTTGCATATAGAGTGAATGATCCAAGAAGATATGGTGTTGTTGAGCTTGATAAAGATTATAACGCATTATCAATTGAAGAAAAGCCACAAAATCCAAAATCTGATTTTGCCGTAACCGGCTGGTATTTTTATGACAATAATGTTGTTAATATTGCTGAAAATATCAAACCATCTTCTCGAGGAGAGCTTGAAATAACAGATGTTAATAATGAATATCTTAAAAGAAAAAAATTAATAGTTTTGCGTATGAATCGTGGTTTTGCATGGCTTGATGCTGGCACTCATGATTCTCTTTACAAAGCTTCGCAATTTATTGAGGTGATAGAAAACAGGCAGGCTATAAAGATAGGCTGCATTGAAGAAATTGCTTTTAACAGAGGCTATATAAATAAAAATCAATTACAAAATTTAGCTAATAACTTCAAAGCCGGAAATAGCTATGGAGATTATTTAAAAAAGATAACAAATTATGCAAGTTAAAGAAACTAATATCAAAGATCTAAAGATAATCAATCTTGATCTATATGGTGACGATAGGGGCTTCTTTGTTGAAAAATTTAAACTCTCCGAATTTAAAAAACATAATTTGCCCATTGATTTTGCTCAAGATAATCATTCCAAATCTTCGCCAAATGTAATTAGAGGCCTTCATTATCAATATAATCCAGCGCAAGGAAAATTAGTTGGCTGCACTTCTGGCAAAATATTTGATGTAGCTGTTGATATTAGAAAAGATTCACCAACCTTAGGTAAATATTTTTCAATTATTCTTGATCAAGCAACTTTGCTTTGGGTACCATCTGGTTTTGCTCATGGCTTTTGTGCAATTGGCAATCAGCCAGCTGATTTATATTATAAAATTACAGGAGGAGAGTATAACTCTCAAGGTGAAGGCGGTATAAAATGGAATGATCCAGATATTAATATCGATTGGCCAGTGCAAAATCCAATAATCTCAAATAGAGATCAAAATCAACAGAGTTTTGCAGAATATTTAAAAAATACAAAATTTTAATATTGATAAAATGAGCAATCTTACTATAGTTATTGTTACTTATAATAGCTCAAAAATAATCAAGGAATGCTTATCAAGAATATATAATTCTAAATATAATATCACAATATCTGACAATAATAGCATAGACAACACTATTAAAATTGTTCAAGAAAACTTCCCCAGAGTCAAAATTATTAAAAATAATGAAAATATCGGTTTTGCTAAGGCTAATAATGTTGCTTTTAAGCAAGCCAAAACAGATTTTGTTGCCACTTTAAATCCTGATTGTTTTTTTGAAGATATTAGTGATATTGATAAAATAATTAATATCATGATATCCGATAATAAAATTGCCATTGCAAGCGCTGAGTTATATTCGGGATTTTTAGATAAGAATAAACTAACAATCACTCAGAAATTTCATCCAGATCAGCAAAATTACATCAAAGAACAAAATAATTATTTTCATACTAAATTTATCAGCGGTTGTTTCATGATAATGAAAGTTGATATTTTTAAAAAAATTGGCTTTTTTAATGAAAAGTTTTTTTTATATTGCGAAGATAATGAAATTTGTAAAAGAACTTTAAAAAATAACTATATATTAGCTGTTATTAAAGATACAAAAATTTGTCATTTATCAGAGCAATCAAGTGACACTAGAAAGAATGATAGCAATTTTAATGAGACTATATTGTGGTATAGATTTGGTTATTCTAAATTAATATATACGCAAGAAGTTCATAACAAATTTATTGCTAAATTGCGCGCTATTAGAAATATCATTAAAAATTATTTAATAATTTTGCGTACAAAAATAGCCAAAAATAATGTTAATATTATTAATAAATTAATTCTTGATGCTTCTATTTGTTATTTATTTAATAGAAAGCCAATAAATATTAACAAAAAATAATTATATGAGTATTTTTTTAGTAACGGGCGGTGCGGGATTTATTGGTAGTTCTTTTGTTAATCAGCAAATACAAAAGGGTCACAAAATTATTGTTTTAGACAAGTTAACTTACGCTGGTAAAGAAGAAAATCTTTCATGGATTAAGCCAAATAATTATCAATTGATAAAAGGTGATATTAATGATTTTAATTTGGTTAATAAAATCTTTAGTGACTACAAAATCGACAAATTAATTCATTTTGCTGCTGAAAGTCATGTTGATAACTCAATTAAAAACCCAGATGCTTTTGTTCAAACCAATATAAATGGTACTCATAATTTATTAAAAATTTCTCTACAAGAATTTACTAAAAATAACAATTTTCATTTTCATCATATTTCTACCGATGAAGTCTTTGGAGATTTGCCTTTAAATACCAAAGATAAATTTACCGAAAATACTCCATATAATCCATCATCTCCTTATTCTGCTTCAAAAGCAGCATCAGATCATCTTGTTAGAGCCTATTATAAAACCTATAATTTGCCTATCACCATTAGTAATTGCAGCAATAATTACGGACCTAGGCAGCATGAAGAAAAACTTATCCCAACCATTATCCGTAAAGCTTTAAATAATCAATCAATTCCAATTTATGGCGATGGTAAAAATGTTAGAGACTGGATTCATGTCGATGATCACAATAGAGCGGTAGATTTAATTTTAGAAAAAGGCAAAATCGGCAAGACCTACCTTATAGGTGGAAATAACGAGTTAGATAATAATCAGGTGGTAAAAATAATTTGCCAGATTCTTGATCAAATAAAGCCAAAATCTGATCAAACTTCTTATCAAAATCAAATTTCTTATATAGCAGATAGAAAGGGTCATGACAGAAGATACGCTATTGATGATAGTAAGATAGTTGCAGAACTTGGCTTTAAAAGAATATTTAACTTTGAAAATGGAGTTGTCGATTTAATAAAAAATTATATCTAGCATTTAAATGTCAAATATAACAAAAAAAACCATCATTATCTTTGGTAAGAATGGTCAAGTAGCTAGTGATTTAATAAATATATTTACTCAAAAATCTCAATTTGATATTTACAATTACAGTTCAAAAGATATTGATTTTACCGATATAAACAATCTTAAAGAAAAATTAAATAAATTACCAAAAGCTCATTTTATCATCAATGCTACCGCATATAATGAAGTTGATAGAGCAGAAGATGAGCAACAAAAAGCTGATCTAATTAATCATCAAGCGGTTAAAGAGATTGCAAAATATTGCCAAAAACAACGAATAAAATTTATTCATTATTCAACTAATTATGTTTTTGATGGCAAGTCAAGTCAATCACATAAAGAAGATTGCATAAAAAACCTGAAGCCATTATCAATTTATGGCCAGAGCAAATTAAATGGAGAAAATGCTATTATAAATTCAAATTGTGAATATATAATTTTTAGAGTTGCTACAGTTTTTAATTTAAATAAAGAAAATAATTTTGTTGCCAAGATTAAAAAATTAGCTCAAAATAACCAAGAACTAAATATAGTAAGCGACCAAATTACCAATCCAACAAATAGTATTGATATCGCCAAATCAACAATTAATGTTATAGAACAATTAACCGAAAACGATCCAAGACTTAACAATATATATCATCTTGCAAGTAATAAAATAATTTCTTACTATGAATTTGTTAAAGAATTTCTATCCAAAGAAAATACCACAATAAATCCAATAGCAACTAGCGATTTTAAGACCAAGGCCATCAGGCCAATCAATGGCGGACTTGATGTTTTTAAAATTAAAAAATATTTCAATATCAATTTTGATATTACAATGAGCTAAAGAAACCCAAATTTTTAGCTTATGATTTATAGAATTTTTAATCGATTATTAAAAGAATAAAATTGTGACAGTTGAAGATGCGTCAGATATAAATCGAAAAGTTACTATTATTATAGTTACTTACAAAAGTACTCATATAATAAATCAAGCTTTAAAAAATATTGCTAACAAAGGTTATCGTATAATTATAGTCGATAATGCGAGTAATGATAATTTAGAAGAATTTCTTAATAATAATTATCAAAGCTCTCAAATAGAGTTGATAAAATTACCAAATAATGTTGGTTTTAGCAAAGCAAATAACATTGCCTTAAGAAAAACTAAGACAAAATATGCTTTTTTATTAAATCCAGATGCTATCATTACAAAAGATTCAATAGAAAATTTGGTAAATCAGGCAGATACGGATAAAAATATAGCCTTAGCTGGCGCTTTTGACATCAAAAAAGAAAACCCAATTCCGCAAGAAATTAGCCAAGCAATTAAAGATTATAAAAAAACTATCAAAATCATTGATGAAAATGATGATTATATCCAAACTAATTTCATTTGTGGTGGTTATATGCTTTTAAAAATGGCGATTTTTGAAAAAATTGGCTTTTTAGATGAAAATCTTTTTTTATATGGTGATGATGAAGAGCTTTGCGAAAGAGCAATCGCCAATAATTATAAAGTAATTCAAGTAAAAAACTCTTTAGTTTATCATAATGATCATAGTTCTACCAAAACAAATGGACTAATTGAAAAATATTTTCTTTTATATAAAAGATATAATTATATGGGATGGAGTAGAGTTTACCTTAAAAGAAAAAGAGGCAAAAAACCATTAAAATTATTTTTAAGCCTAACTTTTCAGCTTTTATCATCACCATTTTATTTAATGACTTTTGGATTGAGTGGATTTATTACTAGACTTGGAAGATCAATCGGTGGATTGAAAAATTTATT
>JALQXY010000081.1 GCA_023262945.1 Rickettsiales bacterium
CCTGTTAGAACTACCGAAAGTACAAGACCAAAGATCATAAAACCAAAATTTCCTTTAGCCGCAGCAACTACACCAATCACAGTATCAAAACTAATCATTATGTCTGCAAATAAAACTTTAAAAACACTTTGAATAAAAGATGGTTCTTTAGATTTTTTAGTGGGTGATTTTATTTTTTTTATTTCAAATAGATCTTTTCTTAAGTCATTTACTATCCAAATTAAAAGTAAACCTCCTAATATTTTTACAAAGTAATTTTGAGTAATTTGCAACTTATTACAAATTAAATATATTAATTGTAAGCAAAATTACTAAAATTCGTTGATTTGCAGGGGTGTTTATAATATGATTAATGACCTAAATCAACTCTTCATTGACAAAATTGGGTTTAAAGCTGCAATTCCTGGCAAATCTCTTCCCTCTAACCACTCAAGAAAAGCTCCTCCAGCAGTAGAGATATAGCTAAAATCATTAGCTAAATTTGTAGCATTTATAGCAGCGACAGAATCGCCTCCGCCAGCAATAGAAATTAAATTATTATTTTGAGTAAGATTGGCAATCATTCTAGCAAATTCTTCACTTGCTTTGTTGAAAGGCTTGATTTCAAAAGCACCCAATGGACCATTCCATAACAATGTTTTGTATTTTATTAATTCTTTTTGTAGTAACTTTATTGAATTTTGTCCAGTATCTGCAATAATATCATCATCCTTAACTTGATCAATATTGATATTATTTGATATCGCATTATTTTCTAATTTCTTACAAACGACAACATCTTGAGGTAATATTATTTGACAATTATCTTGTTTTGCTTGTTTTAAGGTTTGTAGAGCTGTATCTTTGAAGTCTTTCTCAAAAAGTGATTTACCAATATTATATCCCATAGCATAAAAAAAAGTATTAGCCATAGCGCCAGCAATAAAAATTGTATCACATTTTTTGCTAAGAGATTTAATTAAATCTATCTTGCTAGATATTTTTGCACCACCAATTACTGCCATCATTGGCTTTTTAGGCTGATTAAGTAGTTTGTTTAAATTATCGAGCTCCTTTTCCATTTGAAAGCCGACGGCGGTTTTTAAAATTTTAGCGATTCCGACTATTGAAGCATGAGCGCGATGTGAACAAGAAAAGGCATCATTTACATAAATATTACCAAATGACGCTAATCGATGAGAAAAATTATCATCATTTCGCTCTTCTTCTTGATAAAATCTAAGATTCTCAAGTAAGATAATTTCGCCATAATTTGTTTTAGTAATGGCATCTCTTACTTTGTCGCCTATACAATCATCAACAAAATTTACTTTGGTTTTTGGCATTAATTTTTTAATATGATTAACGACTTGCGATAATGACATTTGAGGATTTTTTTGTCCTTTGGGACGACCAAAATGAGAGATGATGATTACTTTTGCTTTATTTTCGATCAGATATTGAATAGTGGGTATAGCGGCTTTTATTCTGGTATCGTCAAGAATTTTGCCATTGCTAATCGGTACGTTAATATCTACTCTAACCAATACATTCTTATTAGTTACTACACAATCCTTGAGGCGATTAAAATTCATTTTATTATTAATAATAAGATTAGTTTAAATTGTTTTATTTCAATTTAAAAGCAATGTTTCTCAGTTTAAATTGGTATAATACCAATTCCCACCTAAAAAACATATATAAAAACTAAACAATCTGACTTTATCTTTTTGGCTAAAAATTGCAAAAAGCCTTAAGTCCT
>JALQXY010000131.1 GCA_023262945.1 Rickettsiales bacterium
GATCTACTAAATCATCTATTGAGAAAAGTGAAACAGAGATAAAAAAACTCCAATCATTGATTGATTCACACAAACAACAAAAAATAACAAAAGAGAAATCAAAAAAAGAAAAAAATGAAGAAATAATTACAAATAAAACAGAACTTGCAAAAATCGCTGAAGAAGCAATAGAGATAAGAATAGAAAAAAAGACACTAATATATAAATCAATTCGAAAATTTAATAAATTACTAGAAAGAAACGACCCATATCATGATTCATGCAAAGATCTAGAGAATAAAATAAAGAAAGGATTTAAATATCTAGAGAGTCAAGCCACAGATATTGAACCTTTTATCAAAATTATTGAAAGAAAAAAAAGATACTGACCCAAAAAAAATTGAATAACGAAGGACAATCTACAAGATTTAAGAACAATATTGTCGATTTACAAACTCAAATCCTTTCGTCACGAATCGCCGGAAATAACGAAGAAAAAATAGGAAGGGAGAATAGAATTGCTAGCTGTAGAGAATTAGAAAAATTATGCCAAAAAAATATCAAAAACAATAATAAAAAAATAGAATATCTAACAAAAATCGAAGAAAAAGCCACGCAATATAAAGGTATATTACTAAACATCGAAGAAAAAAAGAAGGAAATTGTCAATCTTGAAAAAGAAATAGAAAAACATGACCAAAATATAGAAAATACAAAATCAATAAAAAAATTAACCACTCAAAAAAAGGAATCATTCTGTAAAAAACTTGAAACAACTGATTCAAATATAGCAGAATGTCGAGAAACACTCAAATCAATTCATCTACCCGAAGATATTTCTACTAAAGCAACTGCCGAACAAGGATTAAATGATTACAATAAAGATGATAAAACTACTCCGCCCGATTCCCCACGCTATGTTTCCACTTTACCACCAAGAACGTGGAATGACTCTGTTATTCAAGTCGCTCCTTCTCAAGCTGGATTCGTTGTTGCTGCTTTTATGGTAGCTGCCGCTGAAGATCGCCACTCTTTCACCCCACCAGCTGCCGCTCGCCACTCTTTCACCCCACCACCAAAACCTACGCAAGATTTACGGAATCCCGACATCACTGAAATTGAACCCGTTCTTCCTAATAGTGATGTTATTGGAACTGAATCAATTCCTACTCTTGCTTCTCGCGATATTGAAGAAGCTTTTGCTGCTTTTGCCGCTTTTGCTGATGCCTCTAATGCCAATACCACTACTCAAACACGTATACAAACTAGATATACTCCCGCAACCACTACTGCCCAACCAAGAATAAAGCCAATAGACATGGGGTCAATAGAAATAGCACCAATAGAAATAAGAAGGGGTTTTGTTACTGACGCTTTTAAAAAGAGGCCCCACTCGCCTCCTCCTGCCGCTTTAGATATTTCGAGCAGAGAAAGTTCTTTTGAAATAACCGTATGATAAAATTTATGATTTTTGATAGTTATTTTATTGTATTTTTTATTTAAGGATTTATTTTGAAAAAATTTTCTTAATTAGAAATTTGGTACTTCCTTGATTTATATGATTTACAAGATTTACAACCCTTAATATCTTGTATTATTCTTTATATCTAATCTTGATTATTATTTTGATTATTTTTGATAGTAATTTTTATCAATCTTAGTCAACTATTTTTAGTCAATTTTGCTTGTGGCAAATGTTAATAACAGCTACAAACAAAGATTTAAGCCAAATTTTGGGTAATTGTTGGTTATTTTGTTTATTTAAAAAGCTTTTTGTATAATTAAATTTTGATTTTTGAGCAAGATATTTCTATTAAAATTAATTAGAAAAATCAAATCTCTTAATTCATGCAAAGATCTATTAAAAATATCAAAATATGAATATTTACTTTATTTAAATTATAAATAATGCATGAGAGTCTAGAACCAAATCTTAAAACAACCAATTTATCAATACTAGACTCCGCTAGTAGTGAATACATAAAAAATAATCAACCATATTTGCCGGTTTATTTTTTTCGTAAACGCGCTATTGATAACGCAGTAAAATTCTTTCAAAATCACTTTAATTTTTCACAGCATAAATCACGAATACTCTACTCTGTTAAAAGCAATCCCGAACAAAATACTCTGCAGCATCTTTTTAACTGCAATATTAAAGATTTTGACGTTGCTTCGCTTGATGAAATAAAAACAATCGATAAACTTTTTAATAAAAAAGCCAAGATGTATTTTATGCATCCAGTCAAATCTTTAGAAGCAATTGCCGAAGCTTATTTCAAATATAATATAAAAGACTTTTCTTTAGATAGCATAGATGAATTACACAAAATAGCACTAGCCACCAAAAATGCTAAAGATCTACATCTTCATGTTAGACTTTCTATTCCTCGCTCTAATTCAGCAATTGAATTATCAACTAAATTTGGCATCTTGCCTTCTGATAGCATAGATCTTCTTCACAAAACCAGAAATCTAGCTAAAAAAATTGGTATCTGCTTTCATGTTGGCTCGCAATGTATGGATCCTATAGAATATCGCAAAGCAATTATGATAGCTGCCGATTGCATTAGAGACGCCAATATTGATATCGATGTTCTTGACATAGGCGGAGGATTCCCTTCATTTTATCCAACATTACAACCTCCTAAATTAAGTAGTTATTTTTCTGAAATAACCGATAGCATAAAATCCATAAATTTAAGTAAAAATTGTGAAATATGGTGCGAACCTGGCAGGGCTTTAGTTGCTGAATCTGGATCTTTGGTGGTTAGAGTGGAGTTAAGAAAAGATAATATATTATATATTAATGATGGCACTTACGGAGGATTATTTGATGCTGGCCTACCAAATTTTACCTATCCAACGCAAACAATCAGAATTGATGATCGTTTTGGCACTTTTTGCAATGACAATGAAGCATTTAGTTTTTTTGGACCAACCTGCGACTCGATAGATTTTATGAAAGGTCCATTTTTCTTGCCTCAAAATATAAGACAAGGTGACTATATTGAGATTTTTCAATTAGGAGCTTACTCTAAAAGCATGAGAACAAATTTTAATGGTTTTGCCGAATCATTAAATATAACTCTTGACGAAAAACCATTTTTTAGTCTATTTGAAGAAGATTAAATCAATAATAAATAAATATCTAAATGAAAAAATCACAATTACTTAGCAAAGAAATCAAACACATAGATATCACATCTTTTGATAGTCAAAACATAATCTCTCAAATGTCTAATATGTCATTTACAGCAAGAGATTTGGCAAGAGCTTGCGAAATATTTAACATGATGCTAAATGATAAATCATGCTCTATAATTTTAACACTAGCTGGCTCAACCTCTGCTGGTGGCTGCATGAACCTTTATAGCGATCTTATAAAATATAACATGGTTGATGCCATAGTAGCAACTGGCGCCTCTATCGTAGATATGGATTTTTTTGAAGCTCTTGGCTTTAAGCATTATCAAGGCAGCCCTTTTATTGACGATAAGTTTCTGCGCCAAAATTATATCGATCGTATTTACGATACCTATATTGACGAAGAAGATCTGCAAAAATGCGATCATACCATTTTTGAAATAGCTAACAGCCTCGAACCTAAAGCCTACTCATCTCGACAATTCATAAGAGAAATGGGTCGCTTTTTAAAAAATAATGCCAAAAAAAAGAATTCTTTAATTGAATTAGCTTACGATTATGAAGTTCCAATATTTTGTCCAGCATTTAGCGATTCTTCTGCAGGTTTTGGATTAGTTTTGCATCAAGTCAAAAATCCAAATTCTCACTTAACAATTGATTCAATAGCTGATTTTCGTGAATTAACTGAAGTAAAAATAGCCGCCAACACAACTGGCTTATTGATGATTGGTGGAGGGGTGCCTAAAAACTTTGCACAAGATACGGTTGTTTGCGCCGAAATTCTTGGAAAAGAAGTTGATATGCATAAATATGCCATTCAGATAACAGTTGCAGACACAAGAGATGGCGCATGCTCATCATCAACTTTAAAAGAAGCCTGTTCATGGGGCAAAGTTGATAATGTATTTGAACAAATGGTTTTTGCTGAAGCTGGCTCTGTTATTCCTTTACTAGCATCAGACGCTTACCACAAAGGATACTGGAAAAACCGCCAAAGAAAAAGATTCAATAATATTTTCCGTTGATTGATTTAGGTTAAATAAAATTCATTAATTTGTAAAAAGCTTTTTTAATTAAAAAAACAAATTTTACAAAAGATCATTAAATTCATTACAATCATTAAAATAACTTGAGAAAACTCTCTTTTTATGGTATAATATTAATTACCATCTAAAAATGAACAATATGACAAAATATTTTTTAAGATAAAAATTGTAAAAAATGCAAGTCCTATACCTATAGAACTTAAGGCTTTTTGCAATTTTTAACCAAAAAGATAAAGTCAGATTGTTTAGTTTTTATATGTTTTTTAGTTGGGAATTGGTATTATACAAAGTTCTCTAAAATTGGTTGATTTGCAGGGATTTTTAAAAATTTGTATCAAGTCTTTGAGATTGATAAATTATAAAACAAAATTTACTATCTTTCTTGAATTATAATTCTAATTATTCAATTTTGAATTTTTATTGATGCTGTTTAGATTATTGCTTTAATTTTTTCGAACAATTTTTAGAAAAGGATTTATGATTTTTTAATAAAAAATTATCATATTTTTAAAAAATTATAAAAGTTTAAAAAATAATTTGCAAAAAATGAAGTAAAGGCAATTTTATTGTAGCAGATTCAATATTACCGTAAGCTTAATAATCATGGCAACTTCTTCTCACGACAATCCTGCGCTCAGGAATCTAAGAAATTTCACTATAATATCATTCTTGCTGATATTTATTATATTGCTATGTTTTTACTTATCAGGAAGTTTGGTTGTTATTACAATCAATAGCAATTTTGATGTTATAAAAAAATATATCGGGTTATCAATTAAGGATCAATTTCTTTATTTATATAAAACTTTAACAGCTTATTGGCAATATTATTTTCAAAATTCAAATCGATTAAAATTATCAAGTTACGGCTATTTTTCTTTGAAGCTTTGGGTCTTTTCATTTTTGCCCTATATATTATTATTAATGATTTTCTGGATATTTCGTGCTCCTATAATTGATTGGAGGCCCTTTAAAAAACCAGAATCGGTACATGGAAATTCGAAATGGGCCACTAATCGAGATGTCAAAAAAATGGGTTTGCGATCAAAAAACGGAGTCCTGCTTGGTAAGTTTAATAAAAAACTAATGGTGGCTGCCGGTTATCAGCATATATTATTATTTGCTCCTACTGGTTCTGGTAAAGGTGTTGGCTTTGTAATTCCTAATCTTCTTTTTTGGCGGGATTCTGTTATTGTTCACGATATTAAATTGGAAAACTATGAATTAACTTCAGGTTGGCGTCGTCGTAACCTTAAGCAAAAAGTTTACTTATGGAACCCTGCAGATCCCGATGGTATTAGTCATTGCTACAATCCTATGGATTGGATTAGTAAAAAACCTGGTCAAATGGTCGATGATGTGCAAAAAATTTGTAATTTCCTTCTTCCAGAGCAAGAATTTTGGCAAAATGAGGCAAGAGCCTTGCTAACTGGGGTAATGCTTTATTTGGTAACGGCACCTAATACAGTTAGAACGCTTGGCGAGGTTGTAAGAACTTTGCGTAACGATGATGTAATATATAATTTGGCAGTAGTATTGGATACTTACGGTAAGCAGATTCATCCAGTAGCTTATATGAATATTGCTTCTTATTTGCAAAAACCAGATAAAGAAAGAGGTTCAGTAACTTCAACAGCTAACTCTTCTTTAGAATTATGGGCCAATCCATTAATTGACGCTACAACCGCAACTAGTGATTTTAATTTGCATAATTTTAAGAAATCTCCTCATACTTGTTATGTTGGACTAACTCCTGACAATATTTCTCGTCTTAAGCCCTTGATGAATATGTTTTATCAGCAAGCTGCGGCGTTTTTTACGGCCAGATTGCCTCAAAAAGATGAAAAATATGGTGTATTGATGATGATGGACGAGTTTCCAACCCTGGGTAAGATGGAGCAGTTTTTAGCAGGTATTGCTTATTTTAGGGGTTATAATGTTCGTTTATTTCTTATTATTCAAGATACTGAGCAGCTTAAAGGTATTTATGAAGAAAGTGGCATGAACTCATTTCTTTCTAACTCGACCTATCGCATCACTTTTGCTGCAAATAACATGGAGACGGCCAATCTTATTTCGCAATTATTGGGCAATAAAACCGTAACGCAGATTTCTTATAATAAACCAAAATATTTAGATCTAAATCCGGGCGCCAGATCTCTTCATTTATCGGAAGTACAAAGAGCTTTATTATTACCGCAAGAGGTTATAACATTGCCACGAGATCAACAAATAATTCTTATCGAATCACAGCCACCAATTAAATGTCGTAAAATATTCTATTTCAAAGACAGATTCTTCAAAAAAAGATTGCTTAAGAAAGTTGGAATTCCAACACAAAAACCATATGACCCAAGAGAAAGATCTTTAAAACAGCAAAATGAAGAAGCTAATCCAGAGGGGGCGCAAGATGTTACTAACAGTAAAAATGATAGCAATAACAATTCCAATCAAATAACTCAAGATATTAACAAGGCGAGTAATTTTGATAACAAAAACAAAGCTTCTTCTGATGTTAATGCTGAAACAGATTCTAATAATTAATTATGAAACAAGAATTAATAAAAGCTGCTGTTATAGGAGATCCAATAGAGCATTCATTATCACCAAAAATTCACAATTATTTTTTGCGTAAATATCAAATTAATGGTCAATATAAAGCTATAAAAGTTACTAAAGAAGATTTTGAAAAAGAGGTAAAACAACTTATAAAAAATGGCTATAGAGGTTTTAATATAACAATTCCTCATAAAGAGGCGGCAATTAAATTATGTGATCACCTTAGCCAGACTGCGCGTTTAATTGGTGCAGTTAACACTATATCAATATTGGATAATGGCAATATATTTGGACATAATTCTGATGCTCAAGGCTTTATAGATAACCTAAAATATTACGATAAGAATCTACTTTTTAAAAATAAAACTGCTTTTGTTATAGGTGCTGGAGGCGGGGCTAGAGCCGTGATTTATGCTTTGATAAATGAAAATATTAAAAAATTAGTTATTACAAATAGAAATGAATTTAAGGCACAAAAATTAATTGAAGAATTTAAAGATTTTGCTAAAAGTAAAAATTGTCAAATCGAACTATTGCCAAAAGATAGATTTGAAAAAGAAATGATTGATTGTGATATTTTGGTTAATACAACATCTCTAGGTATGTTGAATTGCAATAAATTATCAATAAATCTTATAAATTTACCAAAATCTTCAATTGTTAATGATATAGTTTATAATCCGTTAATGACTGATTTATTAAAAATGGCGCAAAATAATGGTAGCAAAATAATTACAGGGATTGGTATGCTAGTATTTCAAGCTTTGATAGGTTTTGAGATTTGGTTTGGTAAGAAAGTAGAATTTGAAGATAATTTAATAAAAGAGCTTATTCAATTTTAATCTGAAAAACATTGTTTTAAACGAATTAATTTATCTTGATTGGGTGATTAGCTCAGCTGGTTAGAGTGCTACGTTGACATCGTAGAGGTCGGTGGTTCGAGTCCACTATCACCCACCATTTATTTATAATTTCTGAGTCATATCAGAAATTATTCTATAGGTATATACTTATAGAAATCTAAGATTTCTAGAAAATTTTGTTAATTAAATTAAACTTAATCTAGTTTAGCATTAATAATTAATGAAAAACAGAAGCAACAACAATTACATAAACACCTCTTTCTTGCTTGATTCTATTGAGGCATGGGAAGAAGATGAAAAAATAAGATTTAATCTTGATAAGTTAAACTCTTCTTTTCGGGAGTCCGTTCCAATTCTTGAATTTATAGACTGGAAAATAACCTCTATAAAAAGAGGCTACGCTGAAACGATACTTCCTCTTAACCCCAACTCTTCTAATCAATATATAACTCATCAAGCAGCTTTAATGTTACTCTCTGCAGACTATACAGGAGGACTTGCAATAGCAAGTTTATTCCATTTATCGCCTGTTGTTGGTTTTTGGGAAACTATAGATGAGTATGCTATATATATGTGGGGTGCGGCCGCTAAAGTTAAATGGCATGCTCCGAGTTGCAACACTTTAACTTGCAGAGCAAGCATTCCTAAGAAAGACTGGGTAATGCTTGCAAAAAGAATGAAAAAAAGCAAAAAAATAGCATTTACCGTAAAGATTGAAATGTTTAATGGTTATAAATTGGTTGCTGAATCAGATTTTACTTACTGGGCTCAAGACATACAAAATCTAAGACATAACGCTCTTGATGAAAATAAAATTGCTCTTCTTTATGAACACAAGCTTAAAACAACCGCAAAATTAATAGCTGGCATGAGGGCTTTAGAACAAAGAAAGCCTCCTAAAGAAAGGGGTTTTGAAGATCCTTATGCACTTATTCTTGCTGGAACCCATGGAACAACTCTCGCAAAAAGATTCTACAATATTATACCTCAATTGCAAAATATGGTATTTGCCAGAACTGTGCATCTTGATAAAAGTGTCGTTGATTTTGTAAAAAGAAAACCCATATCTAACATTGTTAACATAGGTGTTGGATATGATAGTAGGTTCTGGAGACTAGAATTAAAGGGTGTAAACATCTATGAGTTAGATCTTCCAATTATGTTAAATGATAGGAAGAGGATATTTGATTATAGTATGAAGAATAATATTCATATCGTTCCTATTGACTTAAGAATCCAAAGTATAGACAAAGTTTTACTAAATGATGAATCTTTCAATAAAGACTTACCTACTTTTTTTATCTGGGAAGGATGCTCTATGTATTTTACTGAAGATGAAACGGATAAAATTATTAGTTCTATTTCTAAGTTTATGTCAAAGGATTCCTACGTTTGGATTGATTATGTTTCTCTTGAAATTATCAATGGTACTACAAAAGTACAGGAAATAGAAGATTTTATGAGAAATATGAGTAAGCTCGGAGAAACTTTTATTAACGGATTTAATGATTTTAAACATATCGCAAAAAAGAATAATTTGAGTATTGCAACCGATGTATCATCAAATATAATAGTGAAAAGCAACGATGAGCATTACAAGCACTATAAATTCTGCATTTTAAAAAAATGAAGTTTTTTAAAGATAAAAAAAATAAAATTGCTGATTTTCTTAATTCGGAGTTTGAAAAAAGTCGTTATGTAATGGTTGCGGGAGCTTTGCTCTCATTTCTTGGACATCCATTATATTATTTTATATACACATTCTTATTTCCCCAGCCTTATGATAGTGTATTCTTTCGTTTTGCATCCAGTATAATATCTATTCCTTTTTTATTTACCTTATACTATCCCAATAGATTTAAACCTTTTCTTATGTTGAGTTGGTATTTTTGGGTTACATTCATTTTACCAATAACATTTACCTTTATTATGTTGATGAATGATACATCAACTCTTTGGATAATAGCCGAGACAATGATGGTGTTTTTGGTAATATTTTTTGTTTTTAATGCAATAATAATGTTTGCTGTACTAATTGTAGGGTTTACCATAGGGTATTTATGCTTTCTATACTATAGCTCTATTGATCTTGGCATTACTTTGCTGCAAGTAGCGGAATATTTATTCTTGCTGCCTCTTGCTCTTGTTTGTGGTATAGTATTTACTATTACTGCTAAAAAAGGAGAAATGGCTCAAACAAGAGCAAAATCCCTAGAAGCTCTTGGAGGTTCAATCGCTCACGAAATGCGCAATCCTCTTGGATCTATCTATCAATCTTCATATATTCTTATTAAAAAACTACATGAAATAACTACAACAATAAAAAAGGACAACTCTCCTATTTCTAAAAAAGAGATTGTGGAGATAGAAGAGTTGCTTGAAATCATAGGCAATTCTTCCGTGAGAGGAAATATGGTGATCGATATGATTCTTTCCAATATTAAGGGAAAAGACATAGATAAGAGTAAGTTTAAAGTCTATCAAGTTTCCGAGGTTGTAAAAAACGCTATAAGAGAATTTGCTTTTGCAGGATCGGCAGAAAGAGTAAAAGTATCAAGTAATTTAAAAGATGATTTCTGCTTCAAGGGCGATGAAAATATGCTTGTTTTTGTTCTATTTAATCTTCTTAAAAACGCTCTTTATTATCTTAAAGCCTATCCAGATAGTAGAATTACTATAAGCTCCAAACATGGTAGCGATGGATTTAATTATCTTTATTTTCGTGATACTGGGCCAGGTATTCCAGAAGATAAACTAGAATCTATTTTTGAATCATTCATGACAAGTGGAAAAGCTGAAGGCACAGGTCTTGGATTATCATTTTGCAGAAGGGTAATTACTGCTTTTGAAGGAAAAATATTTTGCAATTCTAAATTAGGAGAATATACAGAATTTACTATTTCTTTCCCTAAGTTAAAAAAAGAAGATGAAAGAAAGAAAGAAGAATTAATGGTAAAAAAAGATATAATAGATTATAAGGCGCTTATCAAAGAAAGATATGGTAACAAAACGATTCTTCTTGCTGATGATCAGCTTGTAAATAGAAAGATATCTGCATCTAGATTGGAAAAACTAGGATTTAATGTTTTTACTGCTGAGCATGGAAAAGATGTTCTTGATATTTTAGAAGATAAGGGAAATGACATAGATATAATATTTATGGATTTGCAAATGCCAGAAATTGACGGCTATGAGTCAGCTAGATTAATTAAAGCGGGTTATAAGAATAAAGAAGGAAAAAGATTCAATAATTTCTTAAAATATAAAACCATTTTAATTATTGCCTATACAGGCGATGACGACAACGAAACTATTGCTAAAATTAAGGCTCATGATATGCAGGGTCATATTGGGAAGAGTTGGAGCGATCGGCAATTATTGGTGGCTTTAGATAAAGCTTTTAAAGTCTAGCATTATATTTAACTGGTAACGGATTTGATTTATAGTAACGCGAAAATGTTTTAGACAAGTTATCTTATACCAATTCTCATCTAAAAATAAACAATATGACAAAATATTTTTTGAGATAAAAATTGTAAAAAATGCAAGTCCTATGCATATAGGACTTAAGGCTTTTTGCAATTTTTAG
>JALQXY010000159.1 GCA_023262945.1 Rickettsiales bacterium
CTCAAAACTTGAACATGAGGCGTCGACGTCAAAAATTGGTGAGGAACAAATTTTTTATTGTTGTTGGTATGAATGATTTTATTTTTTCGGTTTCGAATTTTTCTTCATTAATGCTCGACTCTTTACTGTAATAATATCTTATTCCAAATAAACCTCCTCCTTTTTCGCCGCCAGTTAATAGGCCACTAACGACATCGCCAACTATTGGTATTTTATCAATTCCAAATAAGTTGTTTATTATGAAGCCCGGTACGATCATACCTTTAAAAGAGAAGTTTTTTTGTTTAAGATCAATTTTGCCGCGTGCTGTTATTCCAACTTTAAGATTATTGGCAATAAATGATTGTAGATCGATTTTGCCACTCTTTATAATAAATTCACCTCGCATATCATTGAATATTGTTTTACCCTTGTTAAAAATGGTGTCTTTTACTTGTGAAAATAAGTCGTTTTTGGCTAAATCTTTAATTTTTTTAGTTTCAAAGAACGTTATTTTATCATTTGATTTAAAATTACCTTCAATTTGATTTTTGTTATCAATAAAATGATTTTTGGCTTGAATGTCAAAATCACCATTCTCTAGCAGATTGGTTATATCAAGCCCTTCGGCTAAATAGCTTATATTGGTTATTTTGCCTTTAATATCAGAATAATCATTCTGACGGTCTTGGGAAATTGTAAAATTTAAAAATTGCTCTTTGTTGTAGTTTGCTTTGATTAGCCCTTGATTGCAAAAGCCGGCGCTGCAATTAATATTAATGTGCAAGTTATCTAGTTGTTTTTGATTTAATAATAATGCTCTAGTTATATCAATATCAATTTTATAGTTATTTGTTCTGATTTGATCGCTATATTTAATGGGTAATTTGTACTTGACTAGACTTGCTAAATCTAGCTTTGTTCCAGATAAACTATAATTAGTAAAAAAATTATTATTTTTATAATTAAAAAGATAATTATTATCTCCAAAATTATTATTTTGTAAAGATATTTTACTGACAATGTTCTCGTTTAAGTTATAAATAATTCGTCCCGTAATTTCTGATTTAATAACTTCTCCGCCAAATTTAGACAAATCTTTTATCTTTGCTAAAGAAATATTGTCGATAATAATATTATCATCATTAACAATTACTGAAAAATCTAAAGAAGCATTAATTTTTGGCTCTTTTTCTATAGCTAATGCTGGTATGGTAATTTTAGTATTATCAAGATTAATATTGCTGGTAAATTTTTTACTATTGCTTGGTTTTGTGGCTTTTATTTGCAGTGATCCAGACATCAACTCCGTGGATAGATCTAAAATATTTGATTCAACGTCAATCATTGCATCAGAAAGATTTAAATTGCTTGATAATGGCAATTTAACTATAACCTTGCTTTGTGCCTGGCCATTGATAAAATTTTTAATATTGTTAGTGCTTGGAGATTTGTGATTTATATATTTTAATAAATCTTCGCTATTGCCTAAAGTATTACCAGTTATTTGCAGAATATTGATTGTTGCAAAGAAATCTTCAATAACAACATTAGCTTTAGATATTGTGCTATCAAGAAAATTGCCATCATTAATTTTGATAAACATCGATCCTTTATCAAAATGAGCTACGCCATTAATTTTATTAATAGTTGGGAAATATTCAGAATATGATAGATCAATATCAGAAAAATTTATTTTTGCTTCTATGTTATCAAGATCAAATGTTTCTTTATTTTGGATTAATTTAAAACTTGTATAAGCGTTATCTACAATACCTTTTGAGATATGATTTTTAACCCATTTTCTAATATCTTGTCGTGGCAATGATATAGGCCAAAATCTGGCAATTTCATCACCTAAAACTTTCTTAAGGTTTATATCAAATATAAGGCTTTGTGATTTTTCTTCATTTAATCCGCTAATTAATAAAGACATTTCTAGGTCAATATCCTTAAATGTTTTTTCATTATCTTCGAGTTTACTTTCTAACTTTGTGATAATTTTTGCCAAATTAATGGCGCCCATTTGGGCGTGATAAGATCCCTGAGCTTCGAGATTAAAAAATGTTATTTCATCAGAAAAGAAGTTGGAGTAGTTAAAGCTTCCTTTCTTAGAGCTAATTTTAAAGAATACATCATTAAGGCCAAATTTACCAATTCCAAAATTAAGATTAATATCGATTGAAGCTTTAATTTTCTCTAAAAAAGAGAATTTTTTGTTAATTATGGCAATATCATCAGCTTTAATATCTTGTACAAATAAATTACATTTGGGTTCGGCATTTTTTTTAGTAAGTACTTTGCAATCAATCTTAAAATAAACATCAATTTCTTTTGTACTAAAATTTATATTATTGATCGAAGCTAAACTAATTGAGGAGATATTTTTGGTTATTTTAAAAGATGAGTTTTTAATATTTATTTTATTATGAATCTGATCTACATTTTTAAAATGTAAAATAGTATTATTGAAAGAGATATCTGTAATAAAAATATTCTTTAACAGGCTTTCCTGCAATTTTTGATAAAATAAAGAAAACGCATTCTTCTTTTCTGTTTCTTTATCCTGTGAGTTGAGTATTTTATAGCTATAATCAGCTTCTATTTTTGAATCATAAATTTCAATCTTGCTAGGTTTAAAGTTAAAAAATATTAACCTTGATAACGGTGTATAAACAAATATTTTGCCAATCTCAACATTTGAAATATAATCATCTTGTTTCGATAAATCAATTTCCTTAACATTAGAAGAAGAAATAAGTAAATAGCCATTGGGCATGAATTGCACGGAGCTGCTTTTGATGATATCGCTGTAACCTGTTTTTTGATACAAAATAGCATTTATCTTATCCGTTAGTAGTGGAATATTCCTTGGTTTAAGATAGGTCAGTAACAAGAAGTAAGATAATAACAAGAAATAGACTAATAGGCACGAAAGTATTATTTTAGTTGAAATGCCTATTTTCTTTGATAGGGGTTGATTCTTAATAGATCTAGTTACCTTTCTTTTTATAACTCTTCCTTTTCTTACAATTTTATTTGATTTTCTTTTAGGCACTTTAAACTAATTTCTACCGTAACAATTAATAATATCTATAATTCAAGATAGTGCAAAGCCATATAATAGCTTTTTGCGCCAAATCCACAAACAACACCATCAACGATATCGCTTAATAATGAATGATGGCGAAATTTTTCTCTTTTATAAATATTAGAGAGGTGAATTTCAATTTTAATTTTGTGAAATAATTCTAAAGCATCACGAATAGCGATTGAGGTATGAGTATAGGCGGCAGCATTAATTATTATAGCATCAAATTTATCAATAGCATCTTGAATGTAAGAAACAATCTCACCCTCGTCATTGGATTGCTTAAAAGATATTTGATAATCTAATTTAGATGCAATTTTATGGCATTTCTCCTCAATTTCTGACAAAGAAACGGAGCCATATATATCTTGATTTCTTTGATGTAAAAGATTTAGATTAGGGCCGTTTAATATTAAGACATTCTTTTTTATCATGACTGTTTTGAACGAATATAGATATAAGCGAAAATAGTTAAAGGTATTGATAATGTGTAAACAATGCCGATAATGGCTATTGTTAACCATGGCTTTATCAAGAGTCCTATGATAATAGTAGTTAATATTACTAAAGTTAAATAAGCATAATCGTTACGAATAGGAATTTTTTTGATTGAAATAGTTGGAATTACGCTTGCCATAAATAAAGCTATCAAAGTAACGTAAGATAATACAAAATACGGATTGCTATAAAAACCAGCGCCAAATTCATAGGTTATAATCATCGGCAATAAAGACATTCCGGCGCCAACGGGAGCAGGTAATCCTTTAAAAAAATACTTCTCTAGAATTGGATTGGCTTCGTAATTGTTTTTTAAATCAACATTAAAGCGAGCCAATCTTATAGCAGCACAGATTGCAAAAAAAAGTACCATGGCCCAATTAAAAAATTTAACTTCATGACTGTAACTAATCCATGAATAAATTACAAATCCAGGCACCACACCAAAATTAACAAAGTCAACCAAAGAATCTAATTGAGCCCCAAAATCACTTTCCAAATTTAAAAATCGTGCTAATCTACCATCAACTCCGTCCATAAATCCAGCAAATAATAAAAATGCTGATGCTTTAAAAAAGTCACCATGAATGGCAAATCTAATTGCTGACAAAGCAATGCATAGGCTAGTCAAGGTTACTATACTTGGTAAAAAACTGATAAGAGGGGAATAGCCGTGTTTTTTTATTTTTTTTACTAAGGTTTTTGACATAAATTTTATAGTTATAAGATCCTCGCAAATCAATAAATTTTGAGAGAAGTGTGATACCAAATTCAATCCTTGATTGATTTTTTCATCAAAAATTATCTTTTATAAAAATAAATAAAAAATAAAAAATGAAGCTATTGATTTAATGATTATTGATTGTAGTTTTCAATTAATTTAATTAAAATTCATTATCTAAAGAAGTAATCAATAGAAAAATTGACAAGTCTTTAATTCAAAATAAATTACTTAAATCATTGATTTTAAAGGTCCTGTTATTGTTTTTTAATTTTTCATACTTGATAATGAATTGATTTAAAAGTCGATATATTTTATGAAACATAGTAAAGAACAACTTACAAGAGATTTAGCTAATTGTGTTAGATTTTTATCAATTGATGCTATACAAAAAGCTAATTCAGGTCATCCAGGGATGCCGCTAGGCATGGCAGATGTAGCAACAATTCTTTTTACTGAATTTTTAAAATACAAAGCACTTAGACCAGATTGGCTAGATCGTGATCGTTTTATTCTTTCTGCAGGTCACGGCTCAATGCTACTTTATTCGATATTATATTTAGCTGGTTATAAAGATATAGATCTTGATGATTTGCGTGACTTTAGAAAATTAGGTGGAAAATGCGCTGGTCATCCAGAATATGGTCATTTGAAAGCAATTGAAACAACTACAGGTCCCTTAGGTCAGGGTTTGGCCAATGCTGTTGGTATGGCTATAGGTGAAAAGATGATGGCCAATAGAATAGGTGATGAAATTATTAATCACAAAACTTACTGCATGGTCGGTGATGGTTGTTTGATGGAGGGTATATCGCAAGAGGCAATTTCTTTAGCTGGCCATTTGCAACTAAACAAGCTTATTGTTTTATGGGACAATAATTCAATTTCAATTGACGGTAATACAAATATTACCACTTCAGAAAACATGAAAATGCGTTTTGAAGCTTGTAATTGGGAATTTATAAGTATTGACGGTCATAATTATGATCAAATTAGAGAGGCTTTAACTAAGGCACAAAAATCTGATAAACCTGTATTAATAGACTGTAAAACAAAAATTGGCTATGGCTCGCCAAAAACCGAAGGCACTAATAAATGTCACGGTTCTCCTCTTGGTGAAGAAGAAGTAAAAGAGGTTCGTAAGAAGCTGGGCTGGAATCACGCTAATTTTGCTATACCAACTGATTTGCATAATATGTGGCATGAAGCTGGTAAAAGGCATCGTGATACTTTTCACGATTGGGAAGCAAAATTTAATAAATTAGACCATGATAAACAAGAAGAGTTAAAAAGAATTTCAAAAAAAGAACTACCTGAGAGTTTTGCTAAAAAACTTAATCAATTCAAGCAAAAAGTATTCTTGGATCGTGCTGAACAAGCAACTAGAGTATCTTCTAATCAAACTTTAGAATTTCTAACTAAAGAATTGCCAGAATTGATAGGGGGATCTGCCGATTTGAGTGGATCAGTTTTAACAAAAACTAGCTCAACTAAATCTATTACTAAAGATGATTTTTCTGGGCGCTATATTCACTATGGCGTTCGAGAGCATGCTATGGGCGCTATAATGAATGGCTTATCTTTATATGGTGGCTTTATACCTTATGGCGGTACATTCTTAGTTTTTGCCGATTACATGAAGCCAGCAATAAGACTCTCAGCCTTGATGAAGCGGCAAATATTATACATATTTACTCATGATTCTATAGGTCTTGGTGAAGATGGTCCAACTCATCAACCAGTTGAGCATTTAGCCATGCTGCGCTCAATTCCTAATTTATATGTTTTTAGACCAGCAGACTCGCAGGAAACTGTTGGTTGTTTTGAGCAGGCTTTAAAACTCAAAGAATCACCTTCTGCAATAATTTTAACCAGGCAACAAGTATCATTTTTGCGAAGTGAGTATAAAAAAGATCAAGCTTCTTGTGGTAACGGTGCTTATATTGTTTCTGAAGCTGCATTAGATATTGAGCCAGACGTTGTACTTATTGCCAGCGGATCTGAGTTGTCAATTGCTATTGAGGCTAAAAAACTTCTTAATAAAAATGGTTTTGCTGTAAGGGTTGTTTCGATACCTTGTTTTGAGTTATTTGAACTTCAGAACGCTTCTTACAAAAATAAAATTTTAGGCAAAGATTCTATTTTAAGAATAGGTATTGAAGCTGGAATTTATCAGGGATGGAATCGTTATATTGGTAAAAATGGTATTTTTATAGGAATGGAAGGTTTCGGAGCTTCTGGTTCTGGTGCCGAGTTATACAAGCATTTTGGTATAACAGCTAAAGATATATGCGATAAAGCTGTTAGTGAATTAAAATCTCGTCGCAAAAATATTATAGATAAATATAAAGATAAAGATGATATTCTTGACGAAATCGATAAAAAAGAAGAAGAATATCTAAAAGAAGAAGAGGGAGAATAAAAATACAATCAATGAAAAAGCTTTTTTTTATTTTTGTAATTATTTTTGGTTTTTATGTTCATATTGCTCATGCAAATCTTTTTGGTTACAATTTCTCAAATAGCAGTCAAAATGAAACCCCCATATGGTCAGAAGTTTGGAATAGCAAAGCTGGATTGGGCATTTTAGAAGATAGTGCTTACAAAAATGATTTTTACAGTTTAATAAATTTCTATCAGCCTCAGATTAATCCTCTATTATGTGGTGCCGCAACTTCAGTAATAATATTAAATGCCCTAAATTATGGCTCGATACCAAATCAAGAAGCTTCTCAGATTATCAGGCCAATAGAAATTGGAGGAGGAAATATTGAATTTCCACTTTATACTCAAGAAAACTTTTTTAACGGAAAAACTGATATAATTAAAAATCGTCACATTATTAATATGAAGATGCCGTCGGAAATTAAAAATCGTCGTAAAATTTACGATGCCGGAGTCACATTAAGTCAATTAAGAGATATATTATCCAAATCTTACAATCTAAAAGTTGAAATTAATTATGTGGAAGAAATTGATAATGAAAAAATTGATAATTTTCGTCAAAAATTAAAAGAAGTCTTGAATGATAATAAAAAATATCTATTGGCAAATTTTGATGGACAAATAATTGGTAAGAAAACTTTTGGACATATATCTCCTATAGTTGCATTTAATGAAAAGGAGGATGCGATTTTAGTTCTTGATGTTGCTTTGCATAGAAATCAATGGTATTGGATCAATGTTAAACAATTTTTTAAATCTATGAATAGTAAAGATGGTGAAAATTATCGTGGCTATTTAGTTGTTAGTAAAAAATAAATGTTTATAAATCTCAAAAATCACTCTACTTATTCTTTATGTAAAGGTGCTATTAAAATTGATGATTTGGTTAAAAGGGGTAAGGAATTTAATATGCCAGCAATTGGCATTATGGATATTAATAATTTATTTGCTGCTTTAGAATTTTCTTCTACTTGTAAAAAAAACGGCATTCAGCCGATATTGGGCTGCGAGATTGTAACACATATTCCAGATCAGAAAAATAATCTTAACAATATAACTAATTCATTTTATAAAATACCATTAATCGCTAAAGATGAAGTGGGTTATAAGAATCTGATGTATTTAGCAAGTCGTGCTTATCTTGATCGACAAAGCAACTTATCTCCTCATATAGAGTTTTCTTTATTAAAGGAAAAATCTCAAGGCCTGATTGCTTTTTCGGGTGGCGTTGATGGTTTTGTTGCTAGAAATATAATTAACAATCAAGAAAAACTAAGCCAAAATTTAATTGAAGAGTTTGCTAATGCTTTTAAAGATAATTTTTATATAGAAATTAATCGTCATAATCTTAAAGATGAAATAAAGATAGAGGATGAATTATTAGAATTAGCTCAGAAAAATAATTTGCCTTTAATTGCATGCAATGATGTTTATTTTTTAACCAAAGAAATGCATGAAGCGCAAGATGTTTTAAATTGCATTGGCGAAGGAGAATTATTTTTTAATGAAAATCGTCATAAAAGATCTTCTGAGCAATATTTTAAAAGTATGGAGGAGATGGAGAATCTTTTTAAAGATTTGCCTCAAGCAATTGAAAATACAGTAAATATTGCCAAAAAATGTCATATTATGGCTTTCGAGAGGCCGCCTTCATTGCCGCGTTTTAGTAGTGATAAAAATTTTAATGAAGGGCAAGAGTTAAGTAAACAAGCTAAAGAAGGTTTAAATGCAAGATTGGAAGAGAAAATAAAGATTGATAATTTGTCTCATGAGCAAGTAGAAGAAATTAAGCAACAATATTTTGATCGTCTTGATTATGAAATTAGCATTATTGCAAAAATGGATTTTGCTGGATATTTCTTAATAGTTTCTGATTTTATAAAATACGCTAAGAATAATAATATTCCCGTTGGCCCAGGAAGAGGTTCTGGAGCTGGATCAATTGTTGCTTGGGCTTTAAAAATTACCGATCTTGATCCAATTCGCTTTGGTTTACTTTTTGAAAGATTTCTTAATCCAGAACGAATTTCTATGCCTGATTTTGATATTGATTTTTGTCAAACTAGGCGGGATGAAGTAATTGATTATGTTCAGAAGAAATATGGCAAAGATTATGTTGCTCAGATAATTACTTTTGGAAAGTTGCAAACTAGAGCGGTTCTTAAAGACGTTGGTCGTGTTTTGCAAATGCCTTATAATCAAGTTGATAGAATTTGTAAACTGATTCCATTTAATGCTGTTGAGGCGGTAACTTTAGAAAAGGCTATTGAGATGGACGAGGAATTTCGAAAAGCTATTAATGAAGATCCTCAAATTAATAAATTAGTTGATATTGCCCTAAAATTAGAGGGTCTTAATCGTCACGCTTCAACTCATGCCGCTGGTGTAGTAATTGGTGACAGACCATTATATGAAATTTGTGGATTATATAGTGATAAAGTTAATGAAATGCCAGCAGTGGGATATTCTATGAAATATGCTGAAGCAGCTGGTTTAGTGAAGTTTGATTTTTTAGGACTTAAAACTTTAACCACAATTTCATCTACGATTGATTTAGTAAAGCAAAATCGTAATATTGATATTGATATAACACAAATAAAGCTAGATGATAAAAAGGCCTTTGAAATGTTAGCTCAGGGTGATTCAATTGGGGTTTTTCAAATCGAATCTTCTGGAATGAGGTCAGTTTTGCGTCAAATGAAAGCTGATAAAATTGAAGATATTATTGCTTTAATATCGCTTTATAGACCAGGTCCCATGGATAATATACCAACTTATATTCGTCGTAAGCATGGCCAAGAAAAGATTTCTTACCCACATCCATTGCTAGAGCAAGTATTAAAAGAGACTTACGGTGTTATTGTTTATCAAGAACAGGTAATGGAAATTGCTAAAATTCTAGCTGGTTATAGTCTTGGAGCTTCTGATTTATTGCGTCGCGCTATGGGTAAAAAAATTAAAGAAGAAATGGATCAACAGCGTAAAATTTTTATTAATGGGGCCGTAAAAAACAATGTTGATGAGGTGAAGGCCGGAGAGATTTTTGACTTGGTAGGTAAATTTGCTGGTTATGGCTTTAATAAATCTCATGCTGCAGCTTATGCTTTAATTTCTTATCAGACAGCTTATTTAAAAGCGCATTTCTTGCCAGAATTTTTAACAGCTTCGATTAATTTAGATATTGATAATGCTGATAAAATTAATATTTTCTTACAAGTTGCCAAGAGTCATAATATAAAAGTATTGCCGCCCAATATTAACAAAAGTCAGTCTTATTTTAGTATTGAAGAAGTGAATTAAACCCATATCTTTGATGGTGGTAAAGACACCATAGATTTTAAATTTAAATAAATATATAAATTGCATTATTTAACAAAAATCAAAAACATTAATGAATCTTGTAGTCTCAACCTTATTCCTGAAGATGCTCAAGGTTTTTTAGTCAGTAAAATAATACCAAATTTTGTAAGCAAAGATATTTTATATATTGCTAAAGATGATATTGAGATCAATAAAATTGAGCAGCAATTAAAATTCTTTGGCTATAAAGATTTGGAAATAATAACAATTCCAGCCTGGGATTGCCTTCCTTATGATTCAAATTCACCAAAATCAACCATATCAAATCAACGAGTTAAGAATTTTTATAAATTAGCAACTCGGTCAAAAAATAAAAATTTTATTATAATTACTTCAATTAATTCTTTTATTCAAAAAGTGGTTGCACCTTCTAAGGTGAAAGGCTTAGGACTCTATCTAAAAATGGGTAGTAAAATAGCAATAACTCAAATTGCCGAATTTTTAATTACCAAAGGTTATAATCGTCAATCCGTTGCTAATGATGTTGGTGATTTTGCTATTCGCGGTGGTATCATTGATATAGTAACACAAGAAGCGGCCGATTTGATAGGCTATCGTATTGATTTTTTTGGTGAAGAAATTGAATCAATCAAGATTTTTGATCCTCTTACACAAATTTCTCAAGAAACTGTTAAAAATATTGAAATTCTGCCATCGAGTGAGGTTATTTTAAATGAACAAACAATTGCATCATTTCGTCAATATTATCGCCAAAATTGTTATAATTGGATTAAAGATGAATTTTATAATGCTATTTCTAATAATCGTAGCTATCTAGGAATGGAGCATTTTATGCCTTATTTTTATGATAATAATTTAGTAAGTATGCTTGATTACTTACAAGATCCGATAATATTTTATAACAATTCTATATTTGATTTAATTGCCCAGAAGCAACAATTAATTGCAGAATATTATCAAGCAAGAATTGTTGATAATAAATATAATCAAGAAAACACTTCTCCTCCGATATTAATTGATTTATTATATAAAAATCTTGATCAGATAGTTGAAGAAATATCAAATTGTATTAACATTGAATTTAATCAATCAACCAACAATAATTCATCATCAAGAAATATTGATCTTGATATAAAGTCTATTCCCGATTTTTCTTTAGCGGCAAGAGCTAATAAAAGAGATTCCATTGAATTATTTAAAGAGTTTATTTTATCAAGAATTAATAAGCAGCAAGATAAAAAGCCAATAATCATACTTGCTTTTCTTAGTCAGGGGTTTTGCGATAGAATAAGTAAAGCACTTCCAGATTATGGAATTTATAGTCATAAAATTGATGATTTTACAGAATCAAAGCCAATTATAAATAACAAATTAGATACAACAATCTTGCCCTGCGATTTTGGTTTTTATAACGATGATTTGTTATTTATTGGTGAACAAGCTATTTTTGGCGAAAAGCAATTGCGTCAGCAAAAATCAAATAAAAATGCTGGACAAAGATTGATCGAAGAAGGTCTTGCTATCATTGAAGGAGAGCTTGTAGTGCATCGTGATCATGGTATCGGTAAATTTGCTGGAATTCATACTATAGAATTAGCAAGATCTGAGCAAAATATCATCAAGACCGATATGCTTAAAATTATTTATGATAATGAAGATATTTTGTTTGTACCTGTAGATGAGATAAACTTAATAAGTCGTTATGGGGCTGATAATCCCTTGATTCAATTAGATAGACTTGGATCTAGTAATTGGAAAAAGCGCAAAGAAAAAGTAAAAAAAAGAATCAAAATAGCAGCTGAAGATTTGCTAAAAATTGCCGCTGCTCGTAAACTTAAAAAAACCACAATATTTAAAGCCGAGCAACATTTTTATGATGAATTTTGTCGTAATTTTCCTTTTGTTGAAACGCCAGATCAATTACAAGCTATTAGCGAAATTGAAGAAGATCTATCAAAAGGTTCACCAATGGATCGTCTTATTTGTGGTGATGTTGGATTTGGTAAAACCGAAGTTGCCATGCGGGCTGTAGCCATTGTTGTTAGCAATTCTAAGAATAATGACAATCAATCAAAAAACAATAAATCTAACATAAGATTTCAAGTAGCAATTATTGCTCCTACCACATTACTATGTCGTCAACATTACAAAAATTTTAAAGAAAGATTTGCTGATACTGGTATAAAAATAGCTCAATTATCTCGTCTTATTAAAAGCGGTGCTGCTAAAATGACTCGTCAACAAATCGCCGATGGTGAAATTGATATAATTATTGGCACCCATTCCTTGTTGCAAGATAATGTAAAATTTAACAATTTAAGTTTGGTTATAATTGATGAAGAGCAGCATTTTGGTGTTATACAAAAAGAGAAATTAAAGAAATTACGCAGTGATATTCATATATTAAACTTATCGGCTACACCAATACCTAGAACTCTGCAAATGTCTTTAACTGGAGTCAAGGATTTAAGTCTAATAGCAACTCCGCCACTTGATCGCTTATCGGTCAGAAATTTTGTCATGCCTTATGATTCTATTATCATTAAAGAGGCAATTATGCGCGAATATAATCGTAGTGGCAAAGTGTTTTTTGTGGTACCAAGAGTTCGTGATCTACAGGAAATTGAGCCTAAGCTTAGAAAAATGTTACCAGATCTCAGGATTTCTCATGCTCATGGTCAAATGACGCCCACTGATCTTGATGACATTATGAATGAATTTAGTGATGGCAAAACAGATTTACTAATATCAACAACCATTATCGAATCAGGAATAGATATATCTATGGCCAACACCATGATAATTTATAAAGCTGAAATGTTTGGTTTATCACAGCTTTATCAGCTTCGTGGTCGTGTTGGTCGCGGTAAAATAAGAGGCTATTGTTATTTTATGTTAGAAAAGGGTAAGAAATTAAAAAGTAATGCAAGAAAAAAATTAGAAGTGATGCAAAATTTAGATTCTCTAGGAGTTGGTTTTAACATTGCTAGTCACGATATGGATATTCGCGGTAGCGGTAATTTATTGGGTGATGAACAATCGGGGCATATTCGTGAAACTGGTGCTGAGCTTTATCAACAAATGCTATTAGAAACTATTGATAAACTCAAAAATTCTAAAGAAATAAATAATGAACAAATTACAATTGATGAAAATGAATATGATTTTACAACGCAAATAAAGCTTGGCATCTCTTTGTTAATACCAAAAGATTATATAAGTGACCTATCTTTGAGAATGAGTTTTTATAAAAAAATTGCTTTGGTTAAAACTGCAGAAGATCAAGAAATTTTATGCAATGAAATGACTGATCGCTTTGGTAAATTACCATTGGAGGTTATAAATTTAATTGAAACCTCTAAAATAAAGCACTTATGTCGCAGAATTGGCGTTGAAAAATTAGAAAATAAAAAAGATGGAATCTTGATAACTTTTAGAAATAATAAATTTAAAGAACCAGAAAAGCTATTGGAGATGATATTTTCAAGCAATAATAAAATAAGAATTAATTCAGAGCAAAAATTACTTTTTACTTGTAACGCTGTTAATGATAACTCAAAAATTGAGAAATCTTTTGATATTATCAATAAGTTAGAAAATATATGTCAAAAATAATTAACAAAATTATAACTTTATTTAGAAAATTATTTGGCCACAAAGATAATACAAAAAATAATATTGCCAATAAATCAACGAGTGATATTTATTTTCAAGATTTAAAAAATACCAATCCGCAAGATAAGATCGATGATGAGAGTTATATAAAAAAAGATGAAAATAAAAAAAATGCACAAGAGGCAGCAGATATTATTGTTGAAAAATTAAGAAAATCTACATCTGGAGTTAGGCCAAATCATTTTCATCATAGAGATCTTGATGTTGAGGTTGGTGGATTGGAGCAAAAAGAGCAAAAAGAGGCAAGAATAGATGATATATGGGATAATAGATCTGAAGAAGTTGATGAAGTATCAATAGAAGGCAATCGCAAAGCTATCAACACTACTGGCAAGAGATCCATGCTGTGGCGTATCAAAAAAAATAAAAAAGATAAGACCGAGCGCCTAAGTGAAGAAATGGAAATTGCTGAAAATGAAACAAAAAAACATACCGATAAAGTTAAGCAGGAAAGAAGTCAAGACAATAGCAAAGGTGGAGGAATGTCTCGTTAAATGAATTATA
Organism: Rickettsiales bacterium; assembly: GCA_023262945.1. Lineage (GTDB taxonomy): Bacteria > Pseudomonadota > Alphaproteobacteria > Rickettsiales > UBA1997 > UBA1997. Next base: position 14,235 of record JALQXY010000159.1, read on the forward strand.
AATATATTTTATTATTTATTATAATTTTTTGCCATAATTCGTTAGCAAATGATAAAGCATGTCAAATTTCAGATAATATCATTAATAAAATAATCACTCAAATTAAAGAATCCAAAGACAAGGCATCAATTTTACAGAATTTTCCGCGTTGTTACAAAGCAAATCGTAATTTAATGCTTAAAATTTCCATAATTGATCCCGATCAATTCAAATATGCCGACAATACTTTGCGTGATGATGAAATATTTATCAGTCGCATTTTAAAAGTTCAGCCCACCATTTTACGTTATGCTTCTTATAATTTAAGAAATGATCAAGAATTTATGAGAAGATCAACTTATATACAAAGAGATTCTTTGAATTATGCCAGTTTAAAACTTCTCGATAATGTAAATTTTATGACTAAAATGATTACTATTGATTCTCGTAATTATATATTTGCCTCACCAAGAATTAAAGCTGATAAAGAGATCGCTAAAATTGCTTTTGAAGATGATGGATCTTTAATTAGAAGTGCTCCAGATGAAATAAAAAAAGATATAGAATTGGTCAAAATAGCTATTAAATCTAACAAAAAAGCTTTTAAATTTATAGATAAAGAACTGCGTAAAAACAAAGATTTAAAAGAAATGTCTAAAAATGTTACTTCGATAAAATCTTATGACAAATTAAAAGAATTTCTGCAAGAAAATTATATTGATAAGAAAGATGATTTTTTGATAAAAATAATTAACCAAGGTAAGTTTTTTTCTAGCAATCAATTGGTTGATAGGAAATATATAACTAAATGGGTTTCTAAGTCGCAAGATGATAATAATGAGATATTATCTTTGGTTAAAGTGTTAGAAAGAAACTACCCTCAATCTTGGAAGTCTGATTTTGCAAATTATCCATTATTGCGAGATAAGGTGTTTAATTTCTTTAAAAAGCGCGATATTGATACTAGTACCATAGATAATATGAAAACAACTTATTTCTGGGTAGTAAAAAATGATTTGCCCACAATTGCTTTTAATATTTACGGTATTAGGCCAAGTAAGGATAATGCCTTGGGAGAAGAATTCTCCGATGTTTCATCATTGACGGTAATAGCTCAAAAGCAAAATGAAAGATGGAATATGTCAGTAATTGAGGTTATTTTTAGTAGTGAGATAAAATTTGATTTATCATTTATTAATGGTCATAAAAGATATATTATATGGGATCTCTATAAGATAGATGATAATGATCAAAATCCAAAAATAATATTTAAAGTTGAAGATGATTTTAAAGAATATTTTGAAGTTTATGAAGAGCAAAATGGTGGCAAGTATAATAAAATCTTTGTCTATGAACCAGATTAACAAAAAAACAAAAAGTAATTACAAAATTTTTATTATTGCTGGAGAGGCTTCCGGTGATTTGCTTGGATCTAAAGTGATTGCTGGTTTCAAAAATAAACTTAAAGACAATAAAAAAAATCTTAATTTTGTTGGTATTGGTGGTTTATTAATGAAAGAGGAAGGGCTAAAATCCATTTTTCCTATGGAAGATTTGTCAGTAATGGGGATAGCTGAAGTTATTCCTCATATCCCTAAGCTGCTCAAGCGTATTAAGCAAACAGTCGATGCTATAATTGAAGAAAAGCCAGATCTTGTGGTTACCATCGATTCTCCAGATTTTTCTTTTCGCGTAATTAAAAAACTACTAAAAGAAGTCGCCAGAAATGATACTTTGTCAAATGAAATAAAATCTTTAAAAAAAATTCATCTTATTGCTCCATCGGTATGGGCTTATCGGGCCAATAGAGCTAAAAAAATTGCAAAATTATATGATTTATTATTGGCTATCTTACCTTTTGAGCCGCCTTATTTCGAGAAATATGGCTTAAAAACAATATTTATCGGTAATCCAATAGTAGAAAAATCTCCTGATTTTAAAAAGAAAAATGTTTGCGATAAAGAATTTCGTCAAAAATATAATATCAAAGTCACCGATAAGATAATTTATGTAACTCCCGGTAGCAGAATTAGTGAAGTAAAAAGAATTTTCCCACAATTCATTAAAGCTATTAATTTATTGGCTAAAGATTATGATAATATAAAAATAGTGATACCAACAGTAAAAAAAACTGTTAATTTAGTTAAAAAAATGTCACAAAATATAAATTGCGATTATTTTTTGATAGATAATAATGAAAAAGAGTCAGCTTTATTTTCTAGCAATTTTGCCTTAGCCAAATCTGGCACCAATAATATTGAAATATCTCTTTATAAAATACCCCTTATCATTGCTTATCGATTTAATTTTTTTACTTACTTATTAGCTAAAATTATGATTAAAGTCAAATTTGCTAATCTGATTAACATTATTTTGAATAAACAATTAATTCCCGAATTAATCCAGTATAACTGCAAAGAAAACAGAATTTATCAAGAACTAAAAAATTTAATTAATAATGAAAATATTTGCCAGAAGCAGGTTAAAGAAGCGCAATTAGCTTTGAATATTTTAGGTTTAAACTCCAAAACATCTTCCACGCAAAAAATTATTGATGAATGTTTAAAATTATAAAGATTCTAACCTTATCTTTTTTTTTATTAATTCTTTTGCACGATGCAAAAGCTGATGAAATAAAAGATCAGTTCCATGATAAAAATATTCGCCAATGTAGCGATAATTATTCGTCCTTAGTTTATGATGCCACAAATTACGATGTTATTTTAGAAGACAGATCTGAAAAAAATATCTATCCAGCATCTTTGGTTAAATTAATGACGGTTTATTTGACTTTTGAGGCTATTAAAAAAGGTTTATTAAAATTAGATGATGTAATTTTCTTTTCTAAAAGAGGAGAAGAGGTTTCAAAAATAAATAAAATCACAACTTTAAATATTGCAGAAGGTGATTCAATATCTGTTGAACAAGCTATTAGAGGTACTATTATAAAATCTTTTAATGAGGCGGCTGTAGTTCTAGCTGAAGCTGTATCGGGTAGTGAATGGAATTTTGTTCGCTTAATGAATAAAAAAGCCAAAGAAATAGGAATGCTCAATAGTAGTTTTCGCAATGCTACTGGCCTTCATGAGTCAGGTCAGTATACCACGGCATATGATTTGGCTAGATTGGTGCGCGCTTTAAAAGAAGATTTTCCACAATTTTATCATTATTTCTCGCAAAAAACATTTTCTTTTAATGATAAAGAATTTACTACTCATAATCATGTACTGCTTGAATACGAAGGTGCAGAGGGTTTAAAAACTGGTTTCACAAGAGCTTCTGGTTTTAATTTAATATCCGCAGCTAAAAATAATCAAAATCATTTAATTTCAATATTGGCTAATTGCTCAACTTGGGAAAAGCGCGATCAGCAAACTAAAGACATGCTAGATTATCTTTTTGTCAAATATGATAAGAATAATAAAATGCCAATTAGAACTAAAATTAATCATAATTTTAGTTATAGCGATATTAGCCCTAAGGCAGAAATATCAACTAAAGAAAATAAAAACAGAATTGGTTCTATTTCTTCATATTAAATTCAATAGAAGTGCACTAGAATTTTTTTATTTAAAGATTGAATTTGGTATAATCAACTAATCAACTAAACAACTTAATGTAAATTATGAAAGAAAGAATTATAAATAAATTGGTCAAAAAATTTAATCCTCAATTCATTAAGGTTACTAATAACTCTCATTTGCATAAAGGTCATATAGGAGACAATAATAGCGGTGAAAGTCATTTTAAAATAGAAATAGAAGCGCAAGAATTAAAAAAAACATCACTAATACAGTCTCATAGATTGATTAATCAGCTATTTAAGGAAGAGTTTGAAAATGGTTTACATGCTCTTGAGATTAAGATCGTTAAATAATACCAATTCCCATCTAAAAATAAACAATATGACAAAATATTTTTAAGATAAAGTCAGATTGTTTAGTTTTTATATATATTTTTTTAGGTGGGAATTGGTATAATACCGATCTCATCTAAAAAAAATGGAAACGATCTTTTTTATTGTGTTTTGTTATTAACTTTCTATCAATAATTTGAGCTAAATTATTATTAGTTTTTGAGTTAAATTTTATTGGTTAATTTCTAGTTATTTCCTAATTATTTTCTCAATTTTCTCTAATTTATTTTCT
>JALQXY010000019.1 GCA_023262945.1 Rickettsiales bacterium
AGGCTTTAATTAAGGCCTGTCATAATATCGACAGCATCGATTAAAAGAGATATAATACCAAATCCAATCTTTAAATAAAATTATAACAAAATATTTTTTAAGATAAAAATTGTAAAAAATACAAGTCCTATACCTATAGAACTTAAAGCTTTTTGCAATTTTTAGCCAAAAAGATAAAGTCAGATTGTTTAGTTTTTATATGTTTTTTAGGTGGGAATTGGTATAATTATAATTGTCGCAATCAATTGCTTTTTATTTTGCTTTTTTGTTAATCTTTGCTTAATTTTAACAACATTTTTATGATTAAAAGAAAACTTACTATCCTCTTTAGCTTTTTAATAATAAGCTCTTTGATATCTTGTCAATCTATACCTGGCAATCAATTTACTTTGACTAGTAAAGATATAAAAAATAATTCTATTATCGATAAAAAACATATCTTTAATAGCTTTGGATGCAAAGGAAGCAATATATCGCCGCAATTAAGCTGGAAAAACGCTCCAAAAGAAACAAAAAGCTTTGCTTTAACAGTTTACGATCCTGATGCGCCAACAGGAAGTGGATGGTGGCATTGGATAGTTCTTAACATACCTAATCATTACGATAAATTATCTAGCAACTTTGGTAAAAAAGAAATATTTCGTTTTAAAAATGGGATCATGCAAATAAAAAACGATTATGGTCTATATTCTTTTGGCGGACCTTGTCCCCCAGAAGGCGACAAAGATCATCACTATATCTTTACTATTTACGCACTTAAAACAGACAAAATAATACTTAACCGATCTGCAAGCGCTGCTAAAGCTGGTTTTATGATAAATAATAATACCATTGCAAAAGCTAGTTTTATTGCTAAATATAGTAGATAAGAAAATTCTTTAATCATAAATACATCAACAAGAACTTTATGAGATGATAGTATAAATTAATTTTCTATTGATGGATTTAGTTTTATTACAATTAACAAAAATAATTTAAATTTAGATGTCACAAAAAAGAGATTATTACGATATTTTAGGCATTAGCAAATCCGCTGATGCTAACGAAATCAAAAAATCCTATCGTAAATTAGCTATGCAATATCATCCAGATCGCAATCCTGGAAATAAAGAGGCCGAGGCTAAATTTCGTGAAGCAACTGAAGCTTATGAAATTTTAAAAGATGATCAAAAAAGAGGAGCTTATGATCAATATGGTCATCAGGCTTTTTCTCAGGGCGGCGGCGCTAGTGGATTTGAAGGTTTTGATTTTAACGATATATTCAGTAATTTTTCTGATATATTTGGTGATTTTGGTAGAGGAAATGGACAAAACAATAGAAGAAAAGCTCAGCGAGGCTCTGATGTACGCTACAATATAGATATCTCTTTAGAAGAAGCTTTTAACGGTTGTGAAGAAAAAATATCTTTTACCATACCGCTAAAATGTAAAAAATGTAACGGCTCTGGCTCTAAATCCAATGAAAGCTCAACTTCCTGCAAAACTTGCAAAGGAAGCGGCAAAACAAGAGTGCAACAAGGATTTTTTATAGTTGAGAGAACTTGCAATAGTTGCGCAGGCTCTGGAGAGTTCATTAAAGACCCTTGCACGGATTGCAAGGGTGAAGGAAAAAGCAATCAAAGCAAAACTCTATCTGTAAAGATTCCAGCTGGCGTTGATGAGGGCAGCAGAATTCGCTTAGCTGGCGAAGGTGAAGCTGGACAAAGGGGTGCTTCTAATGGGGATTTATATGTTTTTATATCAATTCGTAAACATGAATTTTTTATTCGTAAAGGCGATGACATTTATTTCGATATACCAATTAAATTTACTACAGCAGCACTTGGTGGACATGTTGAAATACCAACAATTGATGGCACAAAAGCTCGCCTAAAAATACCAGAAGGAACTCAACATGATGACCCATTTCGCTTAAAAGCAAAAGGCATGAGTATTATCAATTCTGGCGGCAGAAGAGGTAATATGTTTGTAAAAGCAAAGATTGAGATTCCAATTAATCTAGCCAAAGAAGAGAGGGATCTTCTAACAAAATTAGACGATCTAATTAACAATAAAAAAAACAGCCCAAACTCTCAAAATTTCTTTAAAAAAATGGGAGATTTCTTTGGATAAACATCTAAAAATCCTTGTGGAATCCCTTGATCCATAATGAGCCTCATTTTATCGAGTCCCTGCAATGCAGCAGCTTGAGGATTTGAAGTTTGATTGAGATGTTTTTGTGAAGCTAAATTACCTTGTGATAAGCCAGCATAGTTGTGAGTCGGTCCAATTAAACCATCAAAATTAATCTCCCCCGAAAAAGTCATCTATAGTTTTTTTATAATTGATGCCTTTGGCCATGCGCAATAATCTGCAGCATAAAAACCTGCAGGTCTCAGATTGCCACTTCTGCCTATTCCACCAAATGGAAAGGCTCCAGATGCGCCCGTTGTAGTTGAATTAAAATTTATCACACCTGCATTAATTCTTTGTGCAAATCCCTCAAATAATTTCTCATTGTCTGAAATGAGCCCTGCTGCCAAACCATATTTTGTATTATTTGCTTCTGCCACAGCATCATCAAAGGTATCAGCAAAATACACCTGCAGCATTGGACCAAAGTTTTCCTCATCATAAGATTTTTTCATGCCGGTAATATTGATCAAACTGGGTGTGACCAAGTTAAATGAACCTCTAACTTTGCGAGCCTTCAGAATTGATTTGGCACCCAGCTTGATTAGCTTATCTTGAAAAGCTAAAAATCCATCAGTGGCTTTGGGTGAGATTAATGGGCCGTAGTATAGATC
>JALQXY010000056.1 GCA_023262945.1 Rickettsiales bacterium
TTTTTGAGATAAAAATTGTAAAAAATGCAAGTCCTATACCTATAGGGCTTAAAGCTTTTTACAACTTTTAGCCAAAAAGATAAAGTCAGATTGTTTAGTTTTTATATATGTTTTTTAGGTGGGAATTGGTATTACTACAAATATAAAATAAATTAATTGTAAGTAAAATTACCAAAATTCGTTGATTTGTAAGGGGTCTTTTATTTGTAAAATTTATTTATTAGTTATTAATCTTTGTCCAAAAATTGCCGATCCAAGCCTTATATGAGTTGATCCTATTGCAATAGCATGTTCAAAATCTTGACTCATTCCCATTGATAAATATTTAATATTTAATTTGCGAGCAATTTTAGCCATTAAAGCAAAATAAGGTGATGCATTTTTATCAGAAGGCGGGATACACATTAAACCAACAATATTAAGGTTTTGCTCATCGCGACAGAATTGAATAAATTCTTCTGCATATAAAGGGTCAATTCCTCCTTTTTGCAATTCTTGACCAATATTTATCTGAACAAAGCACTCAATTTTTTTGTTTTGCTTAATCGATTCTTTAGCAATTTCTTGTGCTAGCTTTTTACTATCTAAAGTTTCAATGCAATCAAATAAACTAACAGCATCTTTAACTTTATTACTTTGAAGATGACCAATAAAATGCAACTTAATATGAGAATATAACTCTTTGATTTGCGGCCATTTTTCTTTAGCTTCTTTAATATAATTCTCGCCAAAAATACTACAACCAGATTCTATAGCTTGTTTAATTTGATTGCAATTCATTGTCTTAGATACTGCAATTAAATTAACTTCTCGTTTATTCCTTTGATATATTAGGCATGCCTTGTTAATCTTTTCATTAATTAATAAAATATTGCGCTCAATTTCATTCATGATTAATAAAAGATTTAAATTAGTTTGTTTTAGCGATAAAAGATTAGGAGATTTATCGCATATTTTGGCAAATATACCGCAAAATAGCTATTTTATTTTTCGTCAGTATCATTTACCAGATCAAGAACGAGAGGAAACAGCTAGATCATTGTTGTCAATTGCAAAAAAATATAAAATTAAATTTATTGTGGCTCAAGATATTAATCTCGCCCTTAAGATTAAAGCTGATGGTGTGCATTTTTCCGACAATAAAAAAATACCTTGGTTATTTTGGCAAAGAAAATCATTTAAAAAAGATTTTATTTTAAGTTACTCTTGTCATAACATCAGATCAGCAATCTTTGCCAAAAGATCCAATATTGATTTAGTTTTTATTTCGCCAATTTTCACTACACAAAGCCATGATAAAACAAAATTATTGGGCAAAATTGGGTATTTAAAAGCCTCATATTACAATAAAGAGATTATGCCTTTAGGCGGCATTAATGATAAAAATATAAATTTTATTAACAAGGCTAAAACTCCAGGATTTGGAGCTATTGATTATTTTATAATGAAAATGGACAGCTCATAGAAATATCTTTGAGAATAAAATATATTACAAATCTAAGCCCTATTTCTCTTGCAAGGTACAATGATTTATGACTATTTTAGCCAAATTTTACCTAAGAAGACCACTAAAAAAATAATTTAACTAGTGGATTGCACTAAAAATTTAAATATTTCCTCTAAATCTGGCTGCTTTGTTGATATATCTTTAATTTGAATATTAGTTGCGGATATTGCTTTTAATATTTGCTCAACTTCTATATTATCTGGATCATAAGTTATAGATATCTTATCTTTATCTAAATATTTAATATTGGTATCTTTGATTTTTAAATTTAATTCACTTTCTTTTATATAATTATTTGCAGCTATAATAATTTCTTTTCGTGATAACATTTTCATTAAATTATCTTTTTTATCGCAAGCTATAACCTTTCCGCGATTTATAACTGCAATTTCATCACAAAGCTCTTCAGCCTCTTCTAGATAGTGAGTTGTTAGTAAAATCGTTGTTTGGGAATCTTTATTTAACTTTTTAACATATTGCCATAATTGATTTCTTAATTCAACATCAACTCCAGCAGTTGGCTCATCTAGAACTAAAATATCGGGATTATGCACTAAAGCTTTGGCCACTAAAAGCCTTCTTTTCATACCTCCTGATAAACTTCTTGGCTTAGTATTGGCCTTATCTAAAAGACCTAGAGCTGTTATTATTTCCTTGGTACGACGATGCTCTTTTTTAACTCCATAATAACCCGCATAAATTTCTAAGGTCTCAAAGACACTAAAAAATGGATCAAAAACAATTTCTTGTGGCACTATACCAATCTTATACTTAACCGATATAGGATTTTCATCCATATCAATATTGCCAATTTTAATCTGACCGTTAGTTTTAACAACTAAACCTGCAAGAATATTTATTATGGTTGATTTACCTGCACCATTGGGACCTAATAATCCAAAAAAAGAACCTTTTTTGATTTTTAGATTAACATCTTCTAAGGCTTTTTTTTCCTTAGAATTATTGGATGCCTTATAAATTTTTGATAGATTACTTATCTCAATAGCATAAGACATATTATTTTAATCCTTTCTCTTTAAGAAATTGTAATAATTCCCCAGATTCAAACATTTCTTTAACAATATCACAGCCGCCAATAAATTCTTCTTTAATATAAAGCTGAGGAATAGTTGGCCAATCAGAATATTCTTTAATAGCTTGTCTCAATTCTTGATCACGCAACACATCGACATCAAAAAATTCAAGATTAAGATTTTTTAATATTTGTGAAGTCATGGCCGAGAATCCACATTGCGGAAAGTCTTGCGACCCTTTCATATAAAGAACTATATCGTTTTCTTTATTTAGTTGAGCAATTTTTTGTTTTATTTCTTCCATATTTTAAATTTTAAAGTTTTTCTGTTTTAAGCTGCATAGCATGCAAGTCTTTAACTAGCAAATCTTTTAATGCTTCATTAACAATCCGATGCTGAGCGATTTTTGTTTTATTGGCAAAAATTTTATCTTTTATGATAACGCTATAATGATTTTCATCACCTACCAAATCAACTACATTTATCTCAGCTTTGGGAAATTTACTGCGTAAAATATTTTCTAGTTCCTTTTGAGCAATGGCCATTAAAAAATTGATTTATATATAATAACAGAGCTTAAAATTACAATAAGCGATCCAACAAAAGCCATCAAAGGCTTTACAGGAAATTTGGACAATATTTTAGCAGAAAGAGGAGCAATTATCATGCCTGATACTATAAGACCAGCCACCACTTCCCAATGATTAAATCCTATTAAAATTGAAAATGAAAAACCAGTAATTATTGTTATAAAAAACTCAGCAGCATTGACTGATCCAATGGTTTTTCTTGGTTCGTGGCCAGAACCTAAGAGATTGGCAGTAACTACAGAGCCCCAACCACCGCCACCTGCTGAATCTACAAAGCCACCAGCCAACGCTAAAGGAAAAATCTTTTTACTATCAACCCTTGAACGAAAATAAGTTTTCTTAAAAGCTTTATAAAAAATAAATATACCAACAATCAACAAATAACCTGATATCCACGGCCTAATTAAGTCGCCATCGATTGATGTAATTAGAAATACTCCAGTAAGACCGCCGATAATTCCTGGTATTATTAATGCTTTAAATAATTTTAAATTAACGTTTCCCATACGCCAATGACTTAGTCCAGAAGCTCCAGTAGTAAATATTTCAGCAATATGAACCGAACCCGTTGCTACTGCTGGAGATATTCCATTTGACAACAAGAAAGCGGTGGCTGTTATACCGTAGGCCATTCCTAATGCACCGTCGACAATTTGAGCTATAGCACCAATAATTAAGCCAGCAATTAATAAATCTTTATCAAATTTACCCTGACTGTGATAATAGGAAAATATTATGAATATTATGGCAAATAGCACTAAAGATAAAGCTAAAGAATAAAATATTGTTTTCGAATATTGCTGCTTTCTTTTTCTTATTTTGCCATTTACTAAACGGGGCTTTTTGTCAAATTTATATATTTTGCTATTTTTTTCTATTGAGTTTTTTGACTCAATATTAGCTGATTTTATAACTTTATTACTCACAGTTTCTGGTATAAATCTACTTCTATGTAATGGGATTTGGTATTATTTCACTTTTTTGCTAATATTTGCAAAAAATCTTATAAACAAACAAACTTAGGTAAAATTAACAAAAAAGCAAGCTGCTTTTATAAGATAATAAATCTTAGAAAGATCTTCTAATACCAAATCCCACCTAAAAATGAACAATATGACAAAATATTTTTTAAGATAAAAATTGTAAAAAATGCAAGTCCTATAACTATAGTGCTTAAGGCTTTTTGCAATTTTTAGCCAAAAAGATAAAGTCAGATTGTTTAGTTTTT
>JALQXY010000105.1 GCA_023262945.1 Rickettsiales bacterium
ATAAAAACTAAACAATCTGACTTTATCTTTTTGGCTAAAAATCGCAAAAAGCCTTAAGTCCTATAGGTATAGGACTTGCATTTTTTACAATTTTTATCTCAAAAATATTTTGTCATATTGTTTATTTTTAGATGGAAATTGGTATAAAAACTAAACAATTTGACTTTATTTTTTTGACATTCTTATTTTTTAAATTTTAGTGTATCATCTGATTTGAAATTTAGAATATGAATCAAGTAGTTTAGCTTTATTAACTTTGGTATAGCGTTCAGTGGTTGCTAGATTTTTATGACCCAATAATTGCTGAATCGATCTTATATCAGCTCCTGATTCTAAAAGATGGGTAGCAAATGAATGGCGAAAAGCATGAGGCGTAATTGATTCTGATAAATTTGAATTACGCCTAATATTTATAAGTAATTGATTAACGCAGCGTCTATTAAGCGCCTTTCCTGAATCATTTAAAAAAATTACTTGTTCATTATTTATAGAAAATGGTAAGTTATCTAGATATTGTGTTATCTTTTTAATAATGATTGGCAATATAGGGATTACTCTTTCCACTCCGCCTTTTCCTAAAATATTTAAAGAATCTTTATTGAAGCCATTTTGTATTATTGAATTTTTTGTTATTGATAAGACCTCAGATATTCTTAATCCACAACCATAAATAATAAAAATCAAAGCCTCATCTCTTTCATTCTTCCATTTTTCTTTGTGATTAGTAGAGATATATTTCAAAACTTTATCAATATCAACAACATCAATTGATTTGGCGATTGGCTTGGAAATTTTCGGTGTTTTTATTTTCTTAATTTCATTGTTGTTTATATTGTAGTTGATTTCAAGAAATTTAAAAAATGATCTTACGGCTGATAAAGCGCGAGCATTAGATATATTATCATGATTTTTAAGTCTAAATGATAGCCAGCCACGAAAATCAACAAGCCTAGCATCTTGCAAAGCTTTGCTATCAATATCTTCTTTTATTTTTTGAGATAAAAAATCAATAAAGCTATAAATATCACAAGCGTAAGCTTTTACAGTATTGATAGAATATCTTTTTTCAGAATAAATAAAACTTAGAAATTTAAGCAAAATTTTACCACTAAAATGCTCATCGATATTTTTTGGTAAAATGTTAGTTGACAATTCATTGATTATCATAATAATTTTAGTCTTGTAATTAGCTTAATTTATAAATTTGATCTTTTTAATTGTTATTAGTTTTAATTATAAATTAAAAAATACAAAATTAACAATTAAAGACATTTATTATACTTAATAAATATTACTTGCCTTCGTGGTGGAATTGGTAGACACGACAGACTCAAAATCTGTTGCCCCTTAAAGGCGTGTCCGTTCGAGTCGGACCGGAGGTACCACTTATACTATTCTATAAATTAAAACTAATTACTTAATATTTATTGTTTTTATTTTTCGATTTAAAAACAAATATTTATAATATGATAATTTGATTTATGGAAATATTATTAAATTTATGATAAAATAATTAATTAATTTTTTAATTATTTTGATTCTGTAATTTCTTTTATTTTACCTATTTATATATTATTTTCCATTCTATCGTGTATTTTGCTGATATATACAAAGCTATCATTCTTGGATTGATTGAAGGATTAACAGAGTTTATCCCCGTATCTTCAACGGCTCACCTTATTTTATCTTCACAATTTATTAATTTTAATAACATTCAAAACAATCTTTTTGAGGTTACTATTCAAGCTGGAGCAATTTTTGCCATTTGCCTTATATACAAAGAAAAGCTTTTTAATACCGTTAAAGATTACAAAAATCCCAAACAACAAAAATTTGTAATCAATATAATATTAGCATTCTTACCTGCAGCAATAATTGGTCTTTTGATTCACGGATTTATAAAACAATATTTATTTTCAAATTTAGTTATAGCAATATCCTTGATTTTAGGAGGCATAATAATGATTATAGTTGAAAGAAAGTCGCAATATGAAAAAGTAGTCGATGATATTAACGATATTTCATACAAAACAGCTATCAAAATTGGTTTATTTCAATGTTTAGCAATGGTTCCTGGCGTTTCTAGATCAGGATCTACTATAATTGGCGGTCTTTTATGCGGCTTAAGTCGTAAAATATCTACCGAATTTTCTTTTTTATTAGCAATTCCAACTATATTAGCAGCTTGTTTTTATGATCTATATAAAAATATCGAATCTGTTAATATACAAGATATAGAATTAATATTAATTGGATTATTATCTTCTTTTATTTCTTCACTAATTGTTATCAAGTGGCTTATTAAATTTATCACCACTAATAAATTCACTTCATTTGCTTTATATCGTATAGTTTTAGGAATTGCTATCATAATATTTGTTATCTAATGAGTGTAGACGATAATAAAAAATACGCAATTAGATTTGGACTCGGAGCTATCAAGGCCGTTGGTATAAAAATGATGGAAAATGCGGTTATAAATCGTCAAGATAATGGTAGATTTATTGATATATATGATTTTGCTGAAAGATTAGATCCGAAAGCAATTAATAAAAAAACTATTGAAGCTTTAGCAAAATCAGGAGCTTTTGATGATATAGAAAAAAATCGCCGCAAAGTAGCCGAGTCATTTGATATATTATCAGGCTACGCTAATGAAAAAAAAGAACAAAGCGAAAGCAATCAAATGAGTTTATTTGATAATATTTCCGAAATAGATCAAAAACCGAAACTTAAAGAAATTCAAGATTGGGATAAAATTAATCGTTTACAATATGAATTTGAAGCTTTTGGCTTTTTTTTAAACGAACATCCAATAGATGATTATATAGAACAACTTAAAAAAAGAGGGATAATTTTTTCTAACAAGATTTCTAATAGTGACCTTGAAGATAATATTTTGGTTAAAATTTCTGGCGTTGTTTGCGTTTCTAAACATCGATCAGGATCAAGAGGAAGATTTGCTTACCTAACCATATCGGATCCTTATGGAATTTTTGAAGCTACGATTTTTGACGAAGCACTAATTAACTCGGCGCGAGATATTTTGACTAGTGGCACTTTAGTTGTTTTAACTTGTTTAATAAAAAAAGATGATGGCGGATCAAAAATATTAATTAGAGAAGTAGCAAAATTAGAGGATTTCATTAAAAATAATGAAGCTAATAAAGAAAACTTTGAAGATATCAAAAAACTACCCGCCTCTAGAAAGTCAAAAAAAGATATCAATGATCCGATAGATATTAAGTATAATCCAAAAGAAAATCATGGCAACGATTTAACGACAAAGCCAGTAAAGAAAATTATTAAAAATATTGATATTATCATCAAAGATCGCGACCCCATAATACCACTTAAATCAATCTTATCACAAAATTTATCCTTCAATGAAGAAGATAATAGCAGAGTTATAATATCAGTGTTAACTAATGGTAAATTCTCTAAAATAGAATTAGGAAAAAGATATCTTCTTGATCAAAATGATGTTATTAAAATAAAAGCTATTAAATCAGTTATAGATGTTGAGTCTTGCTAAGTGATTCATAAGAAAGTAAGTGATTTAGGTAAACTTATCGTGACGAATTTAATGCTTCTTTAATACCAATTATCATAATTAATACTATTTCCATAAATTAAATACTCATATTACAAAATATTTTTGAGATAAAAATTACAAAAAATGCAAGTCCTATACCTATAGGTGGTATAATACATCTATTGGAATTTTAATATACTTAGTTTTATTACTTTCTACTTCTCCAAATGAACCAGCTCTTAAGTTAAATTGAATTGATGGAAGTAGCAATTTTGGTACGGGCAAATTTTTATCTCTTTTACTTCTAGCTTTAATATATTGTTCTTCATTAATGTTTTGAGATAACATAGTATTTTTCTCTTTTTGTTCTTTAATAGTAATTAAAGGATTTGGTAAATTATTATTTTCAGGATAATCATGTCCAACATATATTTTATAATCATCTGGTAGGGAATAAATTTTCTGAATCGAATTATATAAATCTCTAGCGCTACCTCCAGGAAAATCGCATCTAGCCGTACCAAGATATGATTGAAATATAGTATCTCCTGCAAAAATATTATCTTTTATCAAATAACAACAACATGCTGGAGTGTGGCCTGGAGTATACATTACTTTTAGATCCAAATTGCCAATTTTTATTATCTCTTCATCTTGTAATAGTTTATCAAAATCAGATCCATCAATTTTGATATTGTTATTAAAAATTGGTGACCAAAACTTTGCCACTTTTATAATATTTTTACCAATCGCAACCCTGCCACCAATATTACTTTTTAAATATTGCGCTGCAGTTAAATGATCCGCATGAGCATGTGTTTCTAATATCCATTCATTTTTTAAATTATTTTCTTTAATATAAGATACTAATTGATCTGCTGATGCTGTTGAAGTTGAGCCTGAAAATTGATTATAATTAAGAACTGAGTCAATTATTGCTGATTTTCTTGTCTCCTCATCACTTACGATATAAGTAAAAGTTGAAGTATCCTGATCAAAAAAATATTTTATCTTCATAATAGTGTTTCTTTAATTATTATTATAATTGAAATAACCATAACGAAATATCCAAAACCCTTTTTAATGTAATTAGAATCGAAATATTTACCTAAAAATAGCCCAAAATAGATACCGATTGATGCTGTAATTATCAAATAAAAGGCTAAAAAATAATCCAAATTAACATTAGATTGAATATCTCCAATAAAACCAAAAATTGATTTTAATGCAATTATTACTAAAGAAGTTCCTATTGCTGATTTAATATCTATTTTGTTTAATAATACTAAAGCTGGAACTATTAGAAAACCACCTCCAGCACCTATTAGAGCAGTCAAAACACCGATTAAAGATGATTCAAATACAATTAAAATATTTTTAATATAAGGATTAATTAAGATTTTTTTCTTACTATCTTTTGATTTTTTATCAGAATTTTTAATCATAAAAAATGATGTCAAAAACATCATAAATGAAAATAAAGATAAAATAAATAAATCTTTGGTAATTATTAAGTCCAAAAATTTAAAATCATTAGGAATTGCTGGTAATATAAATCTTCTTGTTAAATAAACAGTAATTATTGAAGGAATGGCAAATTTAAACGCTATATTGAAATCAATTTTCTTTTTACGAAAATAAAAAAAAGATCCAATTAAAGCAGTAAAACCAACTAACAGCAAAGAATAGCTGGTTGATAAAACAGAATTTATTTTAAATAAATAAACAAAAATCGGCACCGTAAGAATAGATCCTCCCGCTCCTATCAGGCCAAGAATGACACCCATTAACAATATTGATAAAAATCCTAAAATCATAAAATTATTTATTCCAAGGCATTTTGGCAATCAGTTTAGCCATACCGCACCAACCAGTTAATCCTGCATTCAACAGTCCTAATCCTGCAATTAAAGGTAGAAATAAATATAACGGATTTTGTAGAAAATAATACAATCCTAACCCAGATAAAATAATAAAACTTATTGTTATTTGAGTTTGTCTTTCTAGCGGCAATAAATTAACTTTAGATATTGTTGACAGATCTGCACTTTTCCAAGAATCAATTCCCCCTTGTAAGCTATAAACATCAAAATCAATATCTTTGTTAGCAATTTTTTCACAAGCCATTAAAGATCTTTTGCCAGATTTGCAATGAAAAACTAATTTTTTGCCTTTATCCCAAAAAGAAAGGATTTTATCAATTTCTACTTGCGCTAAAGGAATATTTTTTGCATCAGGAATTGAGCAAGATTTATGTTCAACCATTTCTCTAACGTCAATTAAAATAGCTTCATTATTATCAAGCCATTTTTTTAAAGTTGAGGGATCGATATTTTTAATATTTGTCATTAATTTATGTAAATTTATTTTTTATAAAAAGCCTTTAGTAATTAAAATCTTGAATTTTTTCTTAGCTTTAAATCGAATTAGTCAATTTTTTAAACAATAAAAGAGAAAAAAATGAATGATTTTCATTACAAAACAAAGCAATATATTTTAAATCAAAATTAATATTGTCTTTTAATAAATAGCTATCATTATTTGCTGCAAAAAATTGTCCTTTAAATTGTTTCTCATATTTAAATTTGATCTTTAACGAAGTCACTTTTTAATATAAATAACTTTTTTAAAAAAAATTTATAAATATAAAACTTATAGCTAGAGCTTTTTATAAATGATTTGACTAAAGATAATAAATAATTAATAAATTTACAAAAATTATGAATAAAATAAAATTGATAAAAATATTCACCATATTATTCTTGATGCCTTCATTTATCTCTTCTTGTATACAAAAAATTGAAGCCCCACAAGCAAAGCCTGCAATCGAAAATTCTTCAGAATTGCCAGATTGGGTATTAAATCCTCAATCTGACGAAGGTGTTACAGCAGTTGGAATTGCTGCTAAATCTCGTGGTGGTATACAATTTCAAATTCCAAAAGCAGAGTTAAATGGCAAATCCAACATAGCTTCTATAATACAATCAAAAATTAGCAGATTAACCAAAAACTCACTTAGATCAGCCAGTGTTAATGACAACGAAGATATAGAAGACTTTTTTGCACAAGCCACTAAGGAGGTGGTAAAGGATTTACCATTATCTGGTATAAAGAGAATCAACCTGCATCAAGGAAAAGATGGCACATTATACGTACAAATGTTGTTAACTAATAAAGATTATACCAGCTTTATTGCCAATGGTCAAAAAACCTTTGAGTCAATGTTAAAACAATCAAATATAGGCCAAGGAAACATTAATAAATCACAAGAAGCTTCCAAAGCTTTATTTGATGAATTAGCTAATGAGAAATAAAAGTATGAAAAAAATTATCTATTTTTTAATACTTATCAATATTTCATCCTGCTTATCTTCTCTTGATAAGGAAAATATAAAATCCATTAATTCAATCTCCGCTTCACAACGCATTAACTCTGTTGATCAAAATAGCCAAGTGATTTTTAATGAAGATTTTTAATGAAATTGAGTAAAGCAATTATACTTTCCATTATCTTTTTAATTTCATCGGCTATCGGCTCGTGTAATAAAGAATCGATTAAAAATTCTAATGATTTACCTCATTGGTATATAAATCCAAAACAAAATAACTCACAATTTCTTTATGGCATCGCACAAGGCTATACTTTTCAAGAAGCTAAAATAGCCGCCCTTGCCGAAGCTAGCTCTAGATTATCAACCAAAATATCAGCAACAACAAGCTTAATTAGGGAAGAAAATAATTATAGCAGTAACGAAGAAATAAGGCAGAATATTAAACAAAGCAATCTTGAGATCAATTTTAATAACTACAAAATATCAAATAATAAAATAGTAAATAATATTTATTTTGCCGAAGTTGAGATTAATAAAAATGAATTTATTACCTTCTATCAAAAAGAAGTAAATAAGCTATACGAAGAGATTATATCTATTGATAAAAAATCATTATCTCAAAATATTTTATCACGCTATAATTCGTTACAGAAAATATCAGAGATAGGGAGTAAAATATTTTTTTACAACTCTGTAATAAACGGTTTAGGATTTAACATTTTATCAAAAGATAGATTGAAAGTAATTTCTGATTTACAAAATGAATATTCTTCCATTAACTTAAAAATTGAATTTTATATCGATAACTCTTCAGATAGAGAATTATCTGTGATTATTAAAAACTTCATCAATAAACAAAATATCAAAATTATTAAAGAAAAACCTACATCATACAATAATAATCAAATAACTTTAACAATAAATTCTTTAGAGGAAAGACAAAAAGTTTATCAATATTTCATGAATAATGTAACGATTCTTATTGAAGCTAAAAATAATAATAAAATACTCTATAGTAATAAAATAAATGCCAAAGGTAGCTCTTTATCTGACTATGCATCAGCAAAAAAATCAGCAATTATTCAATTTGAAAAACATATTGCTCAACAAAATATTTTTAAAATTATAGGAATTAATGAGTAAAATACAAAATATTTTCATAGCTAAAGTTTGCCTCTTGTTAATTATTTTACTAACTCTTTCTTCTTGCGGTACTAAGATTAAAAATTTTGATAAATACGAAAAACATCTTTTGCCTGCAAGTCAATTTTTGCCAAGCAAGGAAGATTTGGAACAAAAAATTCCAAAAGTTTTAGTAATAGAATTAAATGAAAATAATATAGAAACCGCAAAGCAGGCAAAATTAGGAAAATCTCTTGCCAAAAACATCGAAAATATTTTGGCACAGAATGAATTAGCTTCTATTATTGATCGAGATTCAGCAACAGATCTTAAAGATGAAATAATATTATCTCAGATTAATAACGATAATTCAAATTATAGTGGTCCTATAATAGCAGATTATGCAATTACTGGAACTATCTCTAATGCTAATTTTACCAGTGAATATAAATCAGCACAAAATTACTTTAACAGGTCAACCGGCACTTATGAGTACAAACCTCCTAAATTTATCTATCAATCATTGGTATCTGGTAACATAAAAATACTAAAAATTCCTTCACTTGATACAGTTAAAGTCATAGAATTTGATGGCAAAGAAACAAGACAAGAGAATGCACAAAACAACGGTGGGATTAGATTGGGAGGTTTATCGATAGGAGGAACTGAAAATCAAGCACAAAAAGAAGATAATGGATTAATTAGAGAGGCCGCAAAAAAAGCCATATTTAACATGGCTGAAGATTTGCAAAATATCTTTTCTAAGAATGGCTACATTTTAGAAAAAAGAGTTTTAAAAAATAAAACAATTTTCAAAGTCAATTTAGGTAAAAACGATTCTATAAAAGAAGGTGATCATTTTAATATAATCGCCAAATATCAAACTCAAAACCCAATTACTAAAGAAGATGAAATAGAAACTAGAATAATAGCTTCTGGCAAGATTAGCAATCAAATTAATCCTGATAGCGCATGGATTATAATTAAAAATAAAGAAGATTTAAATAAGATAAGACTTGGAGATCGTATGCAAGTTTTTTACAAAAAAAGCTTTAAAAAGAAGCATGGGGCAAAAATAAAAAAAAGCTTCGATCTTTTTCTTGGCGCTAGCGAACTATACTTAAAAAATCAAAAAAAACAGTGAAACATATAAATAGTATTAAAGAAATTTCTGATTATCAATATTTTATCTTTGATATATGGGGAGTCATTCATGACGGTGAATCAGTGTATCCAGAATCTATTGATGCTATAAAATATCTCCGCTCCTTAAATAAAAATATATGCTTTGTCTCAAACGCTCCGCGTAGAAATTTTGTGGTTGCAAACTTACTCAATAAATTTGGAATTGATAAAACTTTATATGATTTTATTATTAGTTCTGGTGAAGTGGCATTTATAAATCTCAAAGATAATCAAGAAAATGGCTTTTTGGAATATGGAAAAAATTATTTTTACATCGGTCCAAGAAAAGATATAGATCTACTACAAGGACTGGATTATAATATAGTTAAAGATGCCAAAGATGCTGATTTTATCTTAACAACAGGATTTGATCACGATAAATCAGTAGATAATGAAAAATTATCTCAACTAAAAGAATGCCTTAAATATGATCTAAAAATGATCTGCGTTAATCCAGATTTGATAGTCGTTAAAAAAGACGGTCGTAAAATGAATTGCGCTGGTCTTATCGGAAAACAATATCATGAACTTGGAGGAAAAGTTGAATATTGCGGAAAACCGCATAAATTAGTATATAAAATGACTTGCAATTTGTTTAAAACTAAAGAAAAAAGGAATATTATTGCTGTTGGTGATAGCCTGGATACTGATATCATTGGAGCTAATAATAATAATATTGATAGCTTGCTTATTACTGGCGGATTATTATCTGATGTTTTTCAGATTAAATATTGGCAAAATTGTAATCCAAGAGATATCGAGCAATTGTGCAATGAGCAAAATATTTTTCCTAACTTTGTAATTTCAAATTTAAAAATATGAAAAAGAACTCTACAAAAAACAAATCTAATAAAAATTCAATTAATATCTTTTTAATCTTAGCAGTAATTATTATTGCAATTATTTTTGCTATGCTATTTTTAAGGAATGATGATAAAAAAGAGGTAATTGCCAAAATTGGAGGAGAAGAAATTTACAAATCAGAATTGGAAAGCAAGATAAGCGAAATATTTCAAAGTAGTGGTCAAGAAGGTAAGTTAAGCGCCCCTAATATAGATAAAATACCACAAGAAATTATCAAAATAGTAGTTCGAGAAATTTATACTGATAAAAAACTACTAAAAAGAGCTAAGAAAGCTAAAATACATAAAAGAAATGATATAAGAAAGAAAATTAAACAAGTAAAAAAAGCTATAATAAATCAAGGATATATTGATTACATAATAGAAAATGAAATTAATGATCAAATTATTAGCGAGACTTACGTTAATTTAAGCAATGAAATTAATGGAAAAAAAGAATATGACCTTTATCATATTATTGCAAAAGATGAAAACACTGCTAATGCTGCTTACGAAGAGTTATCAAGCTCAAAAAAATTTGACAAAGTTGCCAATAAATACTCAATCGACAAACAAAGTGCTATTAAGGGCGGTAGCATTGGTTTTATAGTTGAAAATGCATTGTCTCCAGAAATCGTTAAAGCTTTATCCGCTCTAAAAAAAGGGCAACCATCGAAACCAATTAAAACTAATTATGGTTGGAACATAGTTAAATATGAAGCGATAAAAGATGCTAAACCACTGCCTTTTGAAAAAGTTAAAGACAATATCAGAAATCAACTTATTCAAGAAAAAATAACAAATCTAAAGAATAGCTTACTTGGCGATGCTAAAATTGAATTAATGATATCAAATTCAAGCGATATGAACAAAAATGATGAGGAAGTAATCTCGATAGAAGAAGATAAAATAGATAATGATAATGAAATCAAAGAAAAAGAATTATAAATCATTAAATTCTGTACCAAAAATACACCACAAAAAAACTCAATCAAAATTCAATATCATTCAAGATGGTAGCAAAATATTGCTTTTTGGCACCCATCCATGCTTGCATGCGATACTCAATAAAAACAGAAAAATTTATCAAATATTTGTTACAAAAAACTCTCTCGATGATCTTTTGCAGTTTTTACATAGTAACAAAATTTCTCATCTACAAAGTATAATCAAAAATGTTGATAAAGCATATCTTGATAAAATAACAGAAGATAATAATCATCAGAATATAGCTATAATTAGTTCAAAATTAATAATAAAAACTCAAATCGATCTTTTGCAGTTACTATATAGCAAAAAAGATTTAGATCAATTACCTAATATTTTAATTCTTGATCAAATAACCGATCCTCATAATATAGGTGCCATCATTAGAAATGCTGCTGCTTTTAAATTTAATATAATAGTTTTTAGTCAGTATAATTCAATTCAAGAGAGTGCTGTGATAGCTAAAGCCTCTGCAGGCAATCTTGAGTTTATTCAACCTTATGTCGTAAGTAATATTAATGATTTAATATTAAAGTTAAAAAAAATAGGATACTGGAATATCGGCCTAAGCGGCGAGGCCACGCAAAAAATATCCGATATTAATAAATACAAAAATAAAGCATTGATATTGGGATCAGAAGGAAAAGGTATAAGAAAACTAGTAAAAAAGAATTGCGATATTTTACTTAAAATTGAAATTTGTGATGATACCGAAAGTTTAAACGTAGCTAGTGCAGCTGCTATCGCATTATTTGAATCAACAAAAAGTTAAATGAAATATAAAAAAATAGCCATAATTGCCGCCTTAAGCAATGATAAGGCAATTTCTATCAAAAATCATTTGGTTGATAGTTTTAATTTTATCGATTTAACCAATGATAACAGCAATAAAGAAAATTTTGATATGATTATTGCCATTGGTGGAGATGGTCTTATGCTGCATCTTCTTCATAAATATAGTAACAATCCAATACCAATATATGGTATAAATTGTGGCACCGTTGGCTTTCTAATGAATAGTTTTAAAGATGATGATATTTTAAAGAAAATTGAAAATAGCAATATAACTAAACTTTATCCTTTAAAAATGGAAGCTATTGATGTCAATAACAAGAAACATAAACTTATAGCAATTAATGAAGTAGCAATAACTCGTAAATCAAGCCAATCGGTAAAAATTTCCATTATAATCAATGAACAAAAAAGAATAGAAAATCTCTCTGCTGATGGCGTTTTGGTCGCAACTCCCGCAGGAAGCACTGCGTATAATTTTTCTGCAGGTGGGCCCATAATTCCCTTTGGATCAAAAATATTAACCTTAACTCCCATTTGTCCTTTTCGTCCACGAAAATGGCATGGAGCTTTATTACCAGAGTCAAGTAAAATTAGATTTGAAATTCTTGATTATAAGAAACGCCCTGCCCTTACTACGGCCGATTACAATGAAGTGCAAAATGTCAAAGAAGTATTAGTGCAGCAAAATAAAAAAATGCCTCTCTTTATTGCTTTTGATCCGGATCATTCTTTAGAAGAAAGAATAATACGTGAACAATTTACAAGTTAATTCACAAAGAAATATTCTTAAGTTAAAATGGTACAATATATTTTATAAAACATGAAAAAAACAATCTTCAATATTGTACAAAGCAACATAAATGGAGGATTAGAAAATGTTTTCTTAGAATATTCTAAGATTCTACAAAAAGATTATAGATTGATATGTATAATTTCAGAAGGCTTTGTTCATTTAAATAAGTTAAAAAAACTTGGCATAGAAGTAGAAATATTAAATATTAAAGGTCATTTTGATATATTTTCAGCTATAAAACTTTTCTTTTTAAGAAAAAAATACTCACCCGATCTTATGATAGCTCACAATGGTAGATCATTTGCTGTTGTAAATTTATATAATAAAATTTTTATAAAAAGAAACTTTAAAACTATAGCTGTAAGTCATGGCGGAAATCCAAAAAGATTAGTTAATTTTGATTATATAATTACAGTTGCAGAGCATTTAGCTAACAATATTAAGAAAAAATATAGAAATATTTCTAGAGAAAGACTTTTTACTATTCATAATGGAATTAAAATTAATCATAATTATGATCCAAAAAGTAAAATTAAAAATAAAAATTTTACTCTTGGAATCTTATCAAGACTGTCCCCTGAAAAAAATATAATTACAGCTATTAAATCATTTAAGATTTTTTTAAATGATGTTCCTAATGCAAAGTTAAATATTGCGGGAGATGGTCCCGAACTACAAAAATTAAATAAATTAGTCAGACAAGAAAATTTACAAAATAATATTTCTTTCTTGGGTCATATAAATAATATAGAAAAGTTTTTTAATGAGATAGATTTATTTATTCATCCAGCAACCAAGGAACCTTTTGGTTTGGTTGTTCTTGAGGCTTTTAATTATTATACGCCTGTGATCGGTTCTGATTCTGGTGGATTAAAAGAAATCGTTAATAATAAGAAAAATGGTTATCTTTATGATGATCCAATGTCAGAGAAAGATTTATACAAAATGATGCATGATTATTATTTCAATAAAATAAAAGATAAGGAAATAATAATTAAAACCGCCAGAAAAGATTTAGAAGATAAGTTTTCTATAGAGGCAACAAGAAATAAAATAAAACAGATTATGAAACTGTTGAATATGTAGCAATAAAAATCTTATCTTTAGATTAAATTTCAAACTTCAAATCGTTTTTTTTTGCAAGTTTGGGAATTGGTATAACTTAAGACTCTTTTTAATTTTAAATCAAAAGATAAAGAATTTAATCGCCTATTTTTAACTACTCTAAAGATGGACTTTGATATTATTATTTATCACGATAATAAACATAATTTTTCTTCATTAAGTTAATTACAATAGTAAAAAATAAAACAAAGCAACCAATCCAAATTAAATATATAAAAGGCTTATAATAAGCTCTAACAGCATAATTATCTTCTTCATCTTTATTGCCAATTACTAGATAAAGATCACCAAATAAGTTAGTTTTAATATCAGCTTCATTGGTTGTTTGATCTGATATTGGATAATATCTTAATTGCGGCTTTAGTTCAAATAATCTTTTATTACCATTGTCAAATAGAAAATTTTTATCAGAAAAGATGATAAAATTGCCTTGTCTAGCAATATAATTTTTGCCGGTAATAAACTCTAAAGAATCGAACTTTATATTATATCCAGAAACTTCTAAAGATTGACCAACTTTTAAATTTACCTCTCTAATTTGACTAAAGTTAGTAGATAAAACAATGCCAAGAAGAAGAATTGCAAACCCTATATGAGAAAAGTCAGAAATCATATTGTTTTTAAGTTTTATTTTAAACAATATTGATAAAAATAGTAAAAAAGTAAGGAAAATTAATATTATTTGAGGTAAATTAGATTTTTCTTCAAAAAAATAAGTTAAAAATGTTAAAAACATCGCTAAGATAATAGAAGCTATATCTTTCAATGTTAATATATTATTAAAATTTATCTTTTTATTAAAGTGCTGTTTAGTTGATAGAATTAGAAATAATAAAAAAGGAATAATTAGAATTGACAAAATTTGATTATAATAATCAGCACCGATTGCTATAAATTGATCAAGAAATAATTGTGAAAAAATTGGATAAATAGTACCCAAAACCACAACAAGTAAAGTTATCACTAGTAAATAATTATTAACCAGAATGCTGCCATATTTAGTAAAAAAAGATATTTCTAATTTTTGAGTTTTTATCTTAGAAGATTGAAAACCAAAAATTGTTAAAGAAGTAGCTCCCAATATAAAAACTAAAGCGATAATAAAGAATCCTCTATTTTCATCTACAGCAAAAGAATGAACAGAAGTAAGAACTCCTGATCTTACCAAAAATATTCCTAGTAAACATAAAATAAAACTTAAAATTGCCAAAAATACCGACCATAACGGAAAAAGATTTTTCTTTTCCAGTATAATTAAACAATGTATAAGAGTTAATCCAGCCAACCAAGGCATAAGAGAAACATTTTCAACTGGATCCCAAAACCAAAAACCACCCCAACCAAGTTCACGATATGCCCACCAAGATCCAAGACCAATTCCCAAGGTCAAAAAGGCCCATGAAAAATAAAGCCAATTTTTAATAATTTTAACAAAATTCTTATCTATCTTTTCTTGCAAAAGAGCTGCAATAGCTATAGAGAAAACTAAGGAAAATCCAATATAACCAATATAAAGCATAGGCGGATGAAAAGCCAAACCGATATCTTGTAATAAAGGATTTAATTCTAAACCGCTAATTGGTTCAGGAAATATACGAGAAAAAGGATTTGAAGAAAAAGCTGTATAGCTAGCAAAAAGCGCTATAATTATACTTTGCACTGATTGGGTTAATATTTTATATTTAGCGTCAGCTCCACTAAATATATTAAAAGCTAGACTATAAGCGGCAATAATTGTGATAAGGAGTAGCATCGATCCTTCATGATTACCCCATGAGCCAGAAATTTTATATATCAATGGCTTTAAATGATGCGAATTATAATAAACATTACTAACTGAATAATCCGAAATAACAAAAGAATAAATTAAAGAAAATTGACTAATTATCGCTGAAGAGAAAAGTGCAATAGAGCTATAAAAAACAAGGAGCTGCAAATTAACAGCAGAATTACTGCGCCAATAATAAAATAAAATAACTGGAATCAAAAATCCCAAAACAACTTCTAGCAATAAAAAAGCAAAACCAATATTTGGCGCTACAAGCTCTAAAAACATAATTATAAGTTTTGCGATATATAATCTTTTACTCGCTGCAAATCATTTGTTAATATTTCGTATTTTTCTTTACGCTGCATCAAATCTTCTAAAAAATGCGGCAATTTTGGGTCTGGTAATTTAGCTTCTTTTATAGCATCTGGAAATTTAGCAGGATGAGCCGTGGCTAAAGTTATAACCGACTCCCCTTTGTAGCAATCACTTTTAATATATTGCTTGCTGGCAAATGTGCCGATTGCCGTATGAGGATCTAAAATTTCGCCAGTTGCTGCAAACTGATCTTTTAGTTCTTTTTTAGTTGTTTTATCATCAACACTATATGATAAAAATGTTTTTTGAATAGATTCCAATATTACAGTTCTTACTTTTAGAGATCCAGTTTGTTCAAAAATAGTCATCAAATCAAAAATCTCTTCGGCGCATTCATTTTGTTTATGATAATCATAAAGCAATCTTTCAAAATTGCTAGAAACTTGAATATTCATACTTGGTGATATGGTTTCTATCATATCGTGACGCGAATAATCATTATTTTTTATAAAACGATGAAGTATATCATTTGAGTTTGTAGCAATAATCAATTTATTAATATTAAGACCCATTTTTTTTGCCATATAACCAGCGTAAATATCACCAAAATTGCCAGTTGGCACTGAAAAAGAGACGGGATTTTTATTGTTAACACCAATTCTAGAAGCTGAGTAGAAATAATAAGAAATCTGCGCCATTAATCTTGCAAAATTAATGGAGTTAATGGCTACCATTTTCCTTCCTTTAAGAAATTCTTTATCTTCAACCTCTTGAGCAAACATTGCTTTTACCATTTTTTGCCCATCATCAAAATTGCCTTTAATAGCAATATTAAAAACATTATCGGATAATATGGTTGTCATTTGTCGACGCTGAACTTCAGAAACTTTTTTATATGGATGTAAAATAAAAATTTGAGCATTTTTACATTGCATGCAGCCATAAATTGCTGCTGATCCCGTGTCTCCAGAAGTAGCGCCAATAATAGCTATCTTTTGCTTTCTTTTATGTAAAAAATAATCAAGTAAATTACCTAAAAATTGTAATGCAAAATCTTTAAAAGCTAAAGTAGGACCATGAAAAAGTTCAAGTAAGTAATGTTTACTATCAAGTTGTTTTAAGGGTGCAATCGCCTGATGTGAGAAATTTTTATAAGATTTAGAAATAATCAACTTATAGTCATTAACAGGTATTTCATCTGCTACAAAATGCCTGGTTACTTCAAAAAAGATCTCTTCATAATTCATAAAAGACATTTTGGCAATATATTGATCATCAAATTGCGGAAAGAATTGTGGTATATATAGACCACCATCTGTTGCCAGTCCTTGCATAACAGTTTCTTCAAAAGTAACGCCAAATGTAGGACAGTTTGCGACTTAAAATGCAAATTCACAAGTTATAGGCCTATTTGGACCGTTTGGCAGGAAATTCAAATTATC